>CAZKNW010000038.1:0-15587 GCA_964554035.1 uncultured Verrucomicrobiota bacterium | reverse complement strand
TCGGTGCCAGCACTCCATGCTGCGGATGAAGTTGACTTCCGGACCCAGGTCAAACCCGTTTTGGAATCAGCCTGCATCGGCTGTCACGGTCCCAAGAAGGACAAGGGTGGCCTCCGGCTGGATACCAAGGAATGGGCCTTCAAGGGTGGTGACAGTGGAGATGTCATTGTCCCGGGCGACTCCGCGAAGAGCCCCCTCTTTTCCCTGACCATTCTACCGGAAGACCATGATGACATCATGCCTCCCAGTGAACCGCTGGATCCTGTTCAGACCGACGTGCTCAAGCGCTGGATTGACGAGGGGGCAAAGTGGCCTGAGGGGGAGACGCTGACCCAGGTGAAGCGCATCAGTTTTGTCGAGGACGTCCAGCCCATCCTGGAGTTCAACTGCGTGGCCTGCCATCGCGATGACTACGACAAGGGTGGCGTCAGCTACACCTCGGAGAAGATGGCGCTGACCTCCGGCGACAGTGGTGCCTCCCTGAAGCCGTGGAAGTCCGGGAAGAGCCGGCTCTACAAGCTGACGACCCTGTCTCTCGATGACGATGAGCTCATGCCGCCGGCTGCCAAGGGAGGTCCCCTGGACAAGGAATTGACCGAGATCCTGAAGGCATGGATCGACCAGGGAGCCGTCTGGCCTGACAACCTTCTGCTTGAGCCTAAGAAGAAGGCTGCGGGAGATACCGGTGACAACCTTCAGCTGGTCCAGATCTTTCATCCGGTCATCGTGGACAACAGCAAGGTGTCCGATGTCTCCAAGATGGAGGCCTACAAGAACCGCATCCCCGGTTCCCTGGAGGATTATGAGATGGTTCCGATTCCTGGTGGGCAGTACATCATGGGCAGCCCCGAGGATGAAAAAGGGCACAAGGAGGATGAAGGTCCCCAGCACGAGGTGAAGATCGAGCCCTTCTGGATGGGCAAGTTCGAGGTGACATGGAACCAGTTCGAGCTCTTTATGTATCCGACCGAGGTGGAACTGGCCTCCCTGACCCCGGTCGAACTGGAGCGCAAGAGGCTGGTGGATGCCTGCAGCCGCCCGACCAAGCCCTACGTGGAGATGAGCTTCGGCATGGGCAAGGACAACTACCCCGCCATCAGCATGACGCACCATGCCGCCAACAAGTTCTGCCAATGGTTGAGCTTCAAGACAGGCCACTTCTACCGCCTCCCGACCGAGGCTGAATGGGAGTATGCCTGCCGTGCGGGAACCACCACTGCGTATTCCTTTGGTGATGATCCCTCCAAGCTGGGTGAATACGCCTGGTTCGAGGACAACAGCGACTGGAAGTACCAGAAGGTCGGCAAGAAGAAGCCGAATCCCTGGGGGCTCTACGACATGCATGGCAACGTCGCTGAGTGGTGCTACGACCAGTATGACTCCAAATTCTACGGGCAGTTCAAGGGCATGGTGGCGACCAACCCCTACAAGGGATCGAGCACACCTTATCCGCATTCCGTGCGAGGAGGCTCCTGGGATCACTCCCCCGAGGTGCTTCGTTCCGCGAATCGCATCCAGTCCCATCCGGACTGGAAGATCCAGGATCCCCAGTTGCCCAAGAGCATCTGGTATCACACCGATGCCCAGTTCCTTGGCATGCGCATTGTTCGCCCATTGAAGGTTCCCTCTCCTGAGGAAATGCACAAATGGTGGAACAATGGCGTGGCACTTGACTGAGGATTGCGCTATTTCAGAACCAACACCCCAATATATCAGGATTATGGACAACACCCAGAAACCCGCGTCTGCCTTGAATCGCAGACGCTTCATCAAGACCTCGTCTGCAGCCTCCGCTGCCGCGGTCGGAACGCTCGCCATGGAGCGTTTTGCACATGCCGCGGCCGATGACACCCTCAAGCTCGCCTTGATCGGTTGTGGTGGTCGTGGAACCGGCGCCGCCAACCAGGCACTCAGCACCTCCCGCCTTGGGATGGGCAACATCAAGCTGGTGGCGATGGCGGATGCCTTCGAGGACAACCTGCTGAACAAGCTCAGCATCATCCGTGAACAGCACCGCGATCTCGTTGACGTTCCTCCGGAGCGCCAGTTTGTCGGGTTCGACGCCTACAAGAAGGCCATCGCCGAGGCGGATGTGGTCATCCTGACGACGCCCCCTGGCTTCCGCCCGATCCATTTCGAGGAGGCCGTCAAGCAGGGCAAGAACATCTTCATGGAGAAGCCTGTTGCCACCGACGCCGTGGGTATCCGCAAGGTGCTCGAGGCGGCCAAGGAGGCAAAGAAGAAGAACCTCAAGGTGGGTGTCGGTCTTCAGCGCCACCATCAGGTCGGCTACATCGAGACGATCAAGCGACTGCAGGACGGAGCCATTGGTGACATCACCTCCATGCGCTGCTACTGGAATGGCAATGGTGTCTGGACCCGTGCACGTGCGGACCTGGAGAAGGCTGCCGGACGCAAACTCACGGAGATGGAATACCAGATGCGCAACTGGTACTACTTCAACTGGCTTTGCGGTGACCACATCAACGAGCAGCACATCCACAACATCGATGTCATCAACTGGATCAAGGGCGGTTACCCGGTAAGTGCCCAGGGCATGGGGGGACGCCAGGTTCGTGACGGCATCGACAACGGTGAGATCTTTGACCACCACTTTGTGGAGTTCGAGTATGCCGATGGTTCGCGCTGCTACAGCCAGTGCCGCCACATCCGCGGATGCTTCAACAGTGTTTCCGAGCACGTCACCGGGACCATGGGGCGTTCCGACGTGAACAAGCACATGATCTACGGTGACAACCGCTGGCGCCACAAGCCGGCCGAAGGACAGCGCGACCCGAACCCCTACCAGCAGGAATGGGATGACCTGATCGCCGCCATCCGCAAGAACGAGGACTACAACGAGGCCGAGTATGGCGCCAAGAGCACCATGACCTCGATCCTTGGCCGCATGGCCACCTATTCCGGCAAGGTCGTCAGCTGGGAAGAGGGTTTCAACTCCGACCTCAGCCTCCTGCCCGAGAAGTTCTCCTGGGATGCCAATCCGAAGTCCATGCCGGACAAGGATGGCCGCTACGAGATCCCGGTTCCCGGTGCGAAGGAATGGATCGACCGGATCCTGTAATTCCGGAAATCAATCGCGACCCGGGCCGTTTCGACGGTCCGGGTTTTTTCATGCCTTGACCCGTCCGTGGAGTGGAACGAAGCTTTGAAGGATGAGTGACCGGATGCCTGCCAAGAATTTCTCCATCCTTGCGGGCCTGCTGATCCTTGCGGGTCTGTCGGGAGGCACCCTTCGAGCGGCCCAGCTCGGGGACAAGGCGCCTGAACTGAAGTTGCTCGGACCGGCTCCGGTCATGGCTGAGGGACAGGGGCAGGTCCGTGTGTTCTGGACGACCTGGGCGGATCGGGAGGCCGCGTTCATCAGGTCCCTGGACCAATTGGTGAGGGAAGGGGCCTTTGGAGGGATGAGGCCTGTGGTGATCTGTGATGAGAGCCGTGATGCCGTCGAGACGTTTTTCGGTCAGCACGGGTTGAAGCCCTCGTTCACGGTCGGTTTTGATGACTCCTACCACTGCACCATGGGGCATATGGCTGCCTTCAAGGTCGAGTCCTATCCTCATGTCTTCCTTGTGGACGAAAAGGAAAGGATTGCATGGACGGGCAACAGCCTGGGGGAGGCATCCCGGACGGCCCGTCGCATTGAGCGGGGCTACTATTCGATTGAGCGGGTTCTCGAGTATCAGCAACAGCAGGAACGCTTGGAGAAGTATTTCCAGGCGGTGGCCCATGGGGACGAGAGTCATGAGATCCGAAAGCTGGGCATGGAGTTCATCCGGAATGAGACGCGGAGCCCGATCGGTCTCAACCAGTTTGCCTGGTCGATCCTGACGGATGAGAGGATCTCCCATCGTGATCACGAGGTCGCGCTCACGGCGGCCAAGGCGGCCTATGAGCTGGCGAGAGGGCGTCACCCGGAAATTGTGGACACCTACGCCCGGGCGCAGTTTGTATCCGGCAACATCGATGAAGCCATCCGGCTGCAGAAGGAGGCGATTGAACTTTGCCGGAAGCCGGAGCTTCGTGAAAAGTTCGAGGAGACCTTGAAGAGCTACAAGGAGGCAGGAAAGGCTACCCGATAGGAGTTCCTTCCGGGAATCCCGCCCCTTCCCAAGCTCCTCACTTCAGCAGAGGTCCTGATTCCCGACCTGGAGCCTGCGAAGGACCCTCGCCGGGTTTCCGGCCATGACCACGTCATCAGGGACATCGCGAGTTACCACACTGCCGGCTCCGATCACGGACCGGTCTCCGATGGTGACCCCGGGACAGATGATGGCCCCACCACCGATCCACACGTCCGAACCGATGGTGATGGGTTCTCCTGATTCCAGACCCGTGCGGCGTTCCGCCGCGCTGACTGGATGCGTCGCCGCATAGATCTGGACGGCAGGTCCCAGGAGCGTGTTGTCGCCAATGGTGACCCGGGCCACGTCTAGAATGACGCAGTTGAAATTGAAGAAAACCTTTTTGCCCAGGCGGATATTGTGGCCGTAGTCGCAGTGGAAAGGAGGCTGGATCCAGGCGTCGATTGGTTGTTGGAAGAGCTCTTCCAAGAGTCTTTGGCGCTCCTCGCCCTCCTCCTCGCGGGTGGCGTTCAGCAGTTGGCAGAGATCCCGGCAGCGTGTCCGGTCCCGGGTGAGTTCCGGATCGAGGGGATCATAGAGCTCCCCGGCCAGCATCTTTTCCTTTTCGGTTTTCAAACTCGATGAAGGGCCTTCAGCCTTGCCTGAAAGGTAGCCCGGTTGGCTTGGATGGATCAGCGCCTGGCAATGGCCTCACCCGCCTGTTGATCGGGATAGAGAAGACGCTGTGCCTCCTTCAGCAGGAAGTCGGTCTTGGTGAAGGGCTCGAAGCTGATGTCCTGCCAGCGGACCTTGCCCTCTGAATCAACCAGGAAGGTTCCATGGAGGGGCATCTTCTCGAAGTCGTCATAGCAGCGATACTGTTTGAAGATCTTGAGTTCCGGATCCGCCGCAAGCGGGAAGGGGAATCCCTTGGCCAGGAATTCGCCGTCAAAGGTCTCCTTCAGGCCTGCCACGGTGTCGGTGCTGATGCCAACCAGTTCCACCCCGAGTTTCCTGAACGCCTCGGTTTCGGGCTTGAAGGCATTGAGCTGCTCAAGGCAATGGGAACAGCCATAACCGAGATAGAAAATCAGGATGACCGGCTTTCCCTGATACTGGCTCAGGGACAAGGATTTGCCTTCCTTGGTCTTGAGCGTGAAATCATGTGCCCTGGAGGGCGACCAGTGAAGCGGGCCAAGGCTGTCCAGATCCGGACGTTTCCCCAGGTCCTTGGCCACTTCCTTGGGAAGGCGCCAGTCGCTGGGAAGGTCGAGTTTCTTGGCGAGAGGGGACAAGCGTTGGAAGACGGGCAGATCCAGGTCGATGGCTGAGGCAAGCTTTCTGAGTTTTCCGAAGGTCTCCTCCGCTGCCTCCTGTTTTCCATCTTCAAACTGGAGCCAGGCAAGAAGCGCGAGTGGCTCGACCTCGTTCTCTTCGTCCTTCACCTGCTTCTCTGCAATCTCGATGGCTTTTTCCCTGTTGCCCATCTTCCACTGGATCCGGGCACGTCTGGAATCCGCTATGGCACCCAGGTCATCGGCCAGCTCTCCGGCTCGTTTCATGTCGCCTGCCTCGAAAGCCTGGTAAAAACGGAGCTCATTGATGGCGTCGGTAAAGGGGCCTGTCTCCTTGCGGTTCTTTCCGACCGCAGCGAGCCGGGCCTTGTTGACGGCCTTCTTGGTTTCTTCTTCGTTCTTCTCTTCCTTGGCTGCCTTTTCCTTCGCCTCCTTGACGGCCTTGGCCACGGCCTTGTCACCTTCCTCCTCCTTCCCTGTCCTCATCTTCTCGAGTTCATCGATGGTGGACTTGAGCGCGGAACTGTCTCCTGTGTGGTAGCGGGCCACGGCAAGGGCATGAAGGCGCTTCAACTGGTCTTCCTCGTCGTCGTGAGGCGCGAGATAGCTGGTATTGGAAAGTTCAAGCAGGTCGTCCCACATTTCAAACCGGACGAGAATCTCCATCAGTCGGTTCCGGCCGTAGCTGGAGGACGAGCCTTTCTTGCCAAGGTGGTTGTAAGCCGGATGGCGAGGGAGTTCGCACATGTTCCTAGCCAGCGCTATGGCGTCGTGCACGCGGCCGATGTGGGAAAGATTCCTGCTGAGCCACTCGTTGTTGTGGGCGTAATTGTGGATCTGGTCGGGCATTACACGATCCCGCATCATGTGTGCATGATCGACGCGGGCGGAGGCCTCTTGCTGCCACACCGCGTCGTGGTAGCGATGGAGCTTGGAGTAGATGTGGTTGGGCATGTGCCACATGTGGGCGATGGAAGGTGCGGCCGGGCCTCCCTTGGCTGCGGATTCCAGTGCCCTTGCGGCGTCCTTCTTGTCCCAAAGGTGGATCCGGTAGTGGTGGGCGGGGTGGACGGGGTTCTTGTCGAGGACCTCCTGGATCACGTCATTGATGTCCTCGTAGTCCTTGATCTTGACGCCCTTGCCGTTGTTGACCCAGCTCTGCATCGCGAAGAAGGCCTTGGACTCGATGTTTTTCAGGAAATCCCTGGTGATTTTCTCGAGGTTGTCGGCGTAGTTCTTGTAGCGCTTGTTCTTGGGCAGCTTCTTCTGCTCGTAGAAGGTGTTGAGGGTCTCGATATGGGCCTTCTCGAGGGGGGAGGCATTTCCGATCCGTTCCATGGCCTTGGCGATGAACTCCTCCGCACGATCCTCATTCTTCACATTGGCCATGGCCATGCCCCAGTAGTTCATGGCGCAGTCCGGATCCAGGACCGATGACTGTCGGAAGGAACGCTCGGCCTCGAAATACCAGAATCCATGGAGTTGGCCCAAACCCTGAAGGAAGAACTTCCGGGCCTGCTTGTCCTTGGTTGTGACAGGAAAACGGACCTTTCCGGTTCCGCCCATCAGGTAGGCCGCCTGGCGGGGACCTTCGTTGAAGGCTTCTCCATGGTAGGAGTGACCGGGCGGCGTTCCTGCGCCCTCGGTGGATGCGATGGCGGCAACGAATAGAAGGGAAAGTAGGAGCTTCTTCATGGATTCAGATCGGATCACTAAAAACAGCATACCTTCAGATGATCCGCAAGGCAGATGGTCCAACGGCAGGAAGGTGGGTTTCGTTACAGCTCCCCAACCGATTCCTCAAATTCGTTCCAGACCGTGGATTGACGCAATCCCTGGATCAATTCATCGAACTTTCGGATCTCGCGGAGACTTTGACGGCGGATGTCATCGCTGGGGGCCTCAACGAGGAGGTTCTTCAGGACGGTGGCTGCGTCGTCAGTGCGGGTGAGACGCACGAGAATCAGCGCTCGGGAGAACCACGGTGTCAGGTCGTCGGGTGTCGCATGCTCGAGCGCATAGCTGCTCAGAAAATCGGCCTGGGCGGCGGCAGGGGAATCGAGTTCCTCGACCGATGTGCCATCGAAGAGGGCGAGGGCATACCTTGATAGGATGTCGGCATTTGCCGGGTCCATGTGTGCGGCCTTTCTAAGGTCTTCGAGCGTTCCTTCGGCGGAGATTCTTTGTGCCAGCTGGGTGATCGTCACCGGGGAACCGGGCGAGATGCTCCGTGTTTCGTGAGGGGACAGGAACCAGTCGACCCAGTCCGAGTAGAAGTTCCGGTGACCTTCCTCATGGATGTCGCTCTGCATCTTCTCAAAGTCACGTCGCTGGGAACGTTCCAGGAGGCCACGTTCGTTGATCCGGTCTCCGGCAATGGTTTCGGCAAGAGGCGCCAGCCACTTGGGAACGGGCATGGGTGGGTGGTGAATGTGCCACAGTGCGATCTTGGTCTCGTCGATGGCGGAGGCAAGCAGGTCCTCGCGACTGCTGAGCTTGGACAGCTCGTAGCGCTGAAAGCCGATGGGTGAGTAGCGGTGCTGGTGCTCGAAGGTCAGTTTTTCAGTGATGGGCTGCAGGGTCTCGACGTCCCATACCCGGGTGGAATGGGTAGCGGTCGTCGTAAAGATGCGCTTGGAATCACTGAAGAATCCTGTGTTGAAGACCTCCGCCGAATGAATCAAGGGGATGCCGGTGGGCTCGCCCGTCTCCGCATCCCAGACCCTGGCGGTCCGGTCGACGGAAACCGTCACGAGTCGCTTGGCGTCGGGACTGAAGTCCGCAGCCAGCACGACGGCATTGTGGACCAGGTCCACGGAGGAGGATTGTCCGGACTCGATGTCCCATACCTGGGCCTCGTTCAACGAGCAGATTGCGAGTCTTTTTCCGGGACCGTCTAGTGTGGCGTAGATCGCGGGCCCGCGGACGCTGATCTCGTTCATGGCCTTTTCGCCGGTGGCGGTCTTCCAGACGTTGACCTGCCGCGCCCGTGACACGGTGACGAGAAGGCTTCCGTCCGCACTGAATCCTGTGTGGCTGACCTCCCTGCGATGTTGAAGGGGAGGGCAGACCAGTTCGCCTGTTTGTGCGTTCCAGATGCGTGCGGTGCCATCGATGGAGGCTGTCACGATGTAGCCGCCGTCAGGACTGAAAAGGGCGGAGGTCACTCGCTGGTCATGCTCGAGCAGGATGGGAAGCTGGCTGCCGTCCTCGACCTTCCACACGCGGGCAGAGTGGTCGTCGGAAGCGGTCACCACCTGTTTGCCGTCCGGGCTGAAGGAACCATAGACCACCTGTCTTTCGTGAAGAAGGGGAGGTGCGGCCTCCTTGCCGGTCTTGACGTTCCAAAGAATGGCGGAGTTGTCCGCTGATGTGGTGAGCAGGGTGTTTCCGTCGGGAGAAAAGGCGAT
The DNA here is from genome assembly GCA_964554035.1 of uncultured Verrucomicrobiota bacterium. Classification (GTDB taxonomy): domain Bacteria; phylum Verrucomicrobiota; class Verrucomicrobiia; order Limisphaerales; family CAZKNW01; genus CAZKNW01. The sequence goes on along the minus strand of CAZKNW010000038.1, from coordinate 6,800 downwards.
CTGGTGAATCCGCTTGGGGTGGCTGACGATGAGGGGCAGGGAGTTCTTGGGGCGCACGTCCCATACGAAGCGGCTGTTCCGCATGGTGGAGACGACGATGCTCGTTCCGTCACGGATGAAGCGTGCCGAACTGATGGGGAGCTCGTGTTGCATCGGCTCGGTCAGGGGCTTGCCTGTCATGGCATCCCAGATTCTTGCTTCACGTCCGACCGAGGTGGTGACCAGTCTGAGCCCGTCCGGGCTGAATCTGGCCGAGGTGACCCTCCCGCGATGAGGCAGGGGAGGGGTGATGGGCTCGCCGGTGGTGGCGTCCCAGACCCGGGCCGTATTGTCGAAGGAACCGGTTGAGATGCGGGTTCCATCCGGACTGAACTCGGCGAAGCCGATCGCCCCCTCGTGAAGCATTGGGGGAGTGATTGGGATTCCTTGATCGTCAAAGATCCGGACCTCGTCATCCCGGATGCCGATGTAGCGTTTCTCTCCAAAATTCAGTTCGCTGCTCTCCTTGCCTCCGGGGCCGTAGCGTCGGGATCGGTTCTCCGGGAAGGCGAAATTCCGGTGGGTCAGGGCGGAAATGAGCCTTGCGGCCGCCACCTGGTTGGACGGGTTCTGGCGGATCACGTCGGCGAGATAGGCGATGCCCAGGTTGGCCCGGTCGGAGTTGAGGAATTCCTCCGCCCGCTGGATCTCCATGCGGGCAAGGGTTTCGGTGACCTGCTGGGCGGATGCCTCCGCCTTCTTCCTGGCCTCTTCCGCCAGCTTCCGCTGATATTGTTCATCCTCTGCCGCCTGGTCTGCCCGCTTGGCCTGGACAAAGGCATAGACTGCCAGGGAGAAGACGATGACAAAGACGAAACCTCCCGCCAGTGCGGTCCGGATCATGCCCTGCCAGAAGGCCTCCTTCTGCCGGCGCAGCTCGGCGTCAGGCATGTTGTTCTCGACCCAGTGCTTGTCAAAGACGTGACGATAGATCTGGTTCCGGACGATGATCCTGCGGTTGTCACTGGATTTCACGATGCCGGCGAGCCCGAGTGCGCAAAGGAGATGATTGCTGGGGTCGTCGGGGATCTTTTTTCCGGAAAGGATCTTCCGGTAGAAATGAAGCAGGGCTGCCCGTCCGATTTCACTGCGAAGAATGCGCTCGCGCACAAACGTCAGGTTGTCATTGGTTTCCCGTGCCCTCTCGTTCAGGAAAAGGCGATGGCAGACCTCGTCGACGTCCGCTGCCGTCTGGACCTTTGAGTCGCTGGATACCTCGTGACAGAAACGTTGTGTAAGGTAGGGGTGGCCGTTGGTCCAGTGCATGATCCGCTGCAACAGCTCGTGCGCAACGTGTGGTTCATGTGCGACTTCGATGCCCTTTGCCAGGGGAGCGGCCTCAATCTTGGAAAAGTCCCTGAGCTCGATGCGCTTTCCCACGTTGAAGGGCGTGGTCCGGGTATCCTTGATCAGGTCGGAAGGCGTGGCCACACCGAGGAGGCAGAAACCGATTCTCTGCCAGGCCTTGTTCTCGGTCCGCCGGTTGTAGAGCTCGCGAATGCCCGCGAAGAACTCGTCGGTCGAGAAGGGGAGGCTCCGGATGCTGTCGATCTCGTCGATGAAGATGTAAAGCTTCTGTTCCTTCTGGATGTAGCGCTGAAGCACATGGCCGATGGTTGCGAAAAAACGCTGGGATGGCCCCAGTTGTCCGTGGTCGTCCCAGTAGTCCTCCAGTTCATCGTCCAGGTTCAGCTGGTCACCCAGCCGCTCGACAAGGCCTGCATACCATTGCTCCACCGTCAGGTTCTGACCGATGGCGGTCAGATCAAGGACGGCGACGCGATCCCCTTCCTTCCTCAGCTGGATCACCGTCCTCACCATGAGGGAGGATTTTCCCATCTGGCGGGATGTAAGGACGTAACAGAAATGCCCTTCCTTCAGGCCGTCGTACAGCTCGAGGTCAGCCTTGCGCTTGACGTAGGAGGGGGCATCCGCCCTGAGCGTTCCCCCGGTTACGAAGAATGGGTCGGACATCTGGGCACATACCTACTTCAACCAGCAGGTTTTGCCAATGATGAGGATTGGGGGAGCGGTTCAGCCCTTGGGTTGGAAGACCGTGGTACGGTCGTGGTTGACCAGGCTCCAGTTGGGATCGAGGTTGATGGTGCTCTCTGCGCCACCAAGGAACATGATGCCGTCCGGAGTGAGAAGCCTTCGGATGTTGCCGAGGATTCCCGTCTTGGTCTCACCGTTGAAGTAGATCAGCACATTCCGGATGAAAATGATGTCGACCTTCCCTGCGAAGGGCCAGGGCTTGATCAGGTTCAGTTGAGAGAACTTGATCATTCTCCTGATGTCCTCCTTCAGGACCCAGCGGGTGTCCTTCTGCTCGAAATACTTCACCAGAAAGATGGCTGGCAGCCCACGGTTGATCTCGAATTGGGAGTACGATCCCTGCGATGCGGTGTCGAGGACCTTCGTGTTGATGTCGGTCGCGCGGATCTCCACATTCCAGCTGGCGAGCTGGGGAAAATGCTCACGGATCAGCATCGCAATGCTGTAGGGCTCCTGGCCGGTTGAAGCGGCTGCGCACCAGATCTTCAGTGAACGGGTGCCTTTCCGTGATTCGATCAATCCGGGAAGGATATGCTTCCTGAGTGTCTCGAAGGGGTGGAAGTCCCGGAAGAAGGAGGTCTCATTGGTGGTCAATGCCTCAACGGTCTTGCCGTAGATCGGAGAGGATCCGCTCGGGTCCTTCTTCAAGGCCTCGATGAGTCCGGTGATGTCTCCGAACCCTTCCTGCTTTGCGAGGGGCTCCAGTCGGCTCTCGACGAGATACTCCTTTCCATTCTCTAGAATGATTGCCGCGTTGCTTCGCGCAAAATCGCTGATGAACTGAAAATCGGTTGTGGTGATGGCCATGTTGCTTGCTTGTCCTTGCTACCTTGTTGCGACGCTCCTGTGCGCCTGGTCGATCCTGATGAGGGCGGCTCCAAATTTGTCGAGGGGCAGGGTCCTGTCGGCGAGTCCTGCCTGGGAAACGGCTCCGGGCATCCCCCAGACGACGCTCGTTTCAGCGTCCTGGACGATGATCTCGGCACCCTTTTCACGGAGGTGTTCACAGCCGACCTTTCCGTCGTAGCCCATCCCCGTCAGGACAATGCCGACGGCGCTGTTGCCATAGTGCCTGGCAACGCTTCGGAAGAGCACGTCCACGGCGGGACGGCATGAATTTTCGGGAGGGTCCTCGTTGAGGTGAAGACGGGTCCCGATCACATCCTTGGAAACGGTCATGTGGAATCCCCCGGGAGCGATGTAGGCGCAACCAGGTTCCACCTTCATGTTCTCGGTTGCCTCGAAGAACCGCAGCGGGGACTTCTTGTCCAGTCGCTCGGCGAGGTAGCCGGTGAACTTGGGAGGCATGTGCTGGACGATCACGATGGGGATCTCGAGCGGGTGGTTAAGGTTCTCAAAAATCGCTGCGAGTGCGTTGGGGCCACCGGTGGAACAACCGAGGCAGATGATCTCGGGGCGCGTCGCCTTGGTGATGCGGCCTGGACGTGCGGGGACGGGTTGGGTTTGTCTGGCAGGGGGCTCCGGCGCGCTTCTTTTGCAGGTCGCGCGGATTCTCGGGATCAACTGCTCCTGAAGGCGGTGGATCCCTTCGGTGATGTTGCCGACATTGGCAGGCTTGGTGACGTAGTCGGTGGCGCCGTTGCTCAGTGCCTCCACTGTGACCACGGCTCCCTTTTCGGTCAGTGTGGAGAACATGATGACCGGGAGGTCGGGGTATTCCTTCCGGATCTCCTTGAGGGTCTGGAGGCCATCCATCTCCGGCATCTCGATGTCGAGAGTGACGATGTCGGGATTGACCTGCTTGATTTTCTGGAGGGCGATCAGGCCGTTGGCCGCGGTTCCGGCCACCTCGATGTCCGGGGCTCCTTCCAGTGCCTGGGTGATCATCCGCCGCATCACCACGGCGTCGTCTACGATCAATGTACGAATTCCCGGCATGAGAGGTCCTTAGTTTTCAAGCCCGAGCATGCGAAGCTTTTCCTCCAGCATTCCCTGGTCGACGGGCTTCATGAGGTAGTCGTCAGCCCCTGACTGCAGGGCCTGGGTCACGTGGTCCATTCCCGTTTGGGAGGTAACCATCATGATTTTCATGGAGCTGTGATTGGGATTGGACCGCAGGTTCTTGACCAGTTCGAGCCCGTTCATGACGGGCATGTCCCAGTCGACCAGTGCGAGGTCGAAGGTGCTTGAATTCTCAATGGTCTTGAGGGCGTCCTGGCCATCCACCGCTTCCTGTGTGTCGTAGGAGAGGGTTTGGGCAAGATGCCTCAGGTAGCCACGCATGGCCTTGGAGTCGTCAACGATGAGCATTCGCATGGTAAGTCTTTCCTTTGGCAGAGGTAGAGAGAGGAAGCACCGGGAGCATGAGGGCTCCCGGTGCGGGTAAGGATTACTGTTGGCCTTCCTGAACGATGCGGTTCAGTTCGGCCGCGAGCTTCGCCAGTTCGGTGGAGGCCGTCAGGGTGTTGTTGGCACCTTCGCTGGTGTTGCGGGCCACTTCGGAGACGCTGGAGATGTTCTTGGCGATCTCCTGGCTTCCCTTGGCCGCCTCGTTGGCGTTGCGTGCGATCTCGTTGGTCGTGGCGGTTTGTTCCTCCACGGCGCTTGCAATCGTGTTTGAAATGTCGTTGATCTTGTTGATCACGTCGCTCACCTCGGTGATGGCCTCAACGGCTCCCTTGGTGTCCTTCTGGATCGCCTCGATCTTGCCCGAGATCTCCTCGGTGGCCTTGGCGGTCTGCTTGGCGAGTTCCTTCACCTCGTTGGCGACCACGGCGAAGCCCTTGCCTGCCTCTCCGGCACGTGCGGCCTCGATGGTGGCATTGAGGGCGAGCAGGTTGGTCTGCTGTGCGATCGAGGTGATGACCTTGATCACCTTGCCGATCTCAACACTGCTTTCACCGAGTTGGGTGATGGTCTTGTTGGTCTCGTTGGCGACGCGGACGGCACCGGTGGCGACGGTGGCCGCCTCGTTGGCGTTCTTGGAGATCTCGAGCACGCTGGCGCTCATCTCCTCGGCGCTTGTGGCGACCGTCTCAACGTTCTTGCTGACCTGCTCGGTGGCGGCAGCCACGACGTTGGCCTGATTGGAGGTCTCCTCCGCGTTGGCGCTCAACTGCTGGCTGGTGGCGGTCATTTCCTCGGAGGAGGAGCTGAGGCTCTGTGCGTTGATGTCCACCCGCTGGAGGGTCTCCTTGATGCGGGCGTTCATCTGTTTCTCGCGCTCCTCGGCGGCGAGTCTTTCCGTGATGACTTCCCAGGTGACCATCGATCCGATGAAGTCACCCTGGGGGTTGCGGATCGGGCTGACCAGAAGGTCGAGGGTCTCGTCGCCGACCTTGATGTGGGCGGTCCGGGGCAGGTTGTTGGGATCCGCAAGGATCTTCCTCTGGTAGGAGGGATCCTTGTGAAAGACGTCCACGCTTTGTCCGACCACTTCCTCGGCCGGTACCGGGAGTAGATGCTCGATCTTCTTGAGTGTCTTCTTCGAGGCCTGGTTCATGTAGCGGATCACGAGGTCCGTATCCGCGAACATGGTGTTGATCGGGGAATTCTCCGTCATGGATGCGTAGCGGGTGTTGACCACCCTCTGGCTGACGGTATCAGTGATGTCCGATGCGAACTTCACGACCTTGAGGACCTCGCCGTCCTCGCCAAACACAGGGTTGTAGCTGGCGTGGAGCCAGATGACCCGGCCACCCTTTCCGATACGCTTGAACTCGCCTGCCTGGAATTCACCGGCACCCAGCTTCGCCCAGAACTGCTTGTATTCAGGTGAGCTCCTCAACTCTGAATCGACGAAGAGGCTGTGGTGTTCACCGACGATTTCATCAAGCGAGTAGCCAACGGTTTTCGTGAAATTCTCGTTGGCGGTGACAATAGTGCCGTCGGGTTCAAATTCGATGACGGCCTGGGATTTCTTGATGGCCTCGATGGTGCCGCGGAGCTGGATGAGCTCGTCCTCGCTGACATCGGTGATGCCGGTTTGCCTGCTTCCGTTGGTGTGGGATTTGGTCTTGGTGGTCATGGTTTCGTTCTGGGTTGGGGTTTTAATTGTTTTCGACATGATGAAGCTTTTGGTTGAACTGGTTCTTTTAGGCTTCTGTCAGATTGAGTGCTTTTTCGGTATCGAGGACGAGAAGGAGATTGTCTTTGAGCTTGTAGATGCCCTGGATCATTTCACGGGCGATCTGCTTGATGGTTTCGGGGGGGCGCTCATGGCAGTCATCCTCGACCTCCACGACATCACCGATCTCGTCGACGAGCAGGCTGACGGCCCCATCATCGGTTCTTACCACCACATTGGTCGGTAGTTCGGCATCCTCATCGCGGTCCTGCATCTCCAGTCGTTTTCTAAGATCGACGGCGGTGACTATCTGTCCCCTGAGATTGATGAGTCCCTGCACCATCACGGGAGCGAGTGGGACCCGTGTCATGGACTGGTATCGGATGATCTCCTGGACCTTGAGGACGTCGACGCCCAGGTAGAGGTCACCGAGATAGAATGTGCAAAATTGTTTGGGTTCGCTCATGGGATTCCGGCTTTGTTTTTCAACCTTCAAAGAAATTGGGTTCGGCGCTCCTCAGGATTCCATCGATATCGAGCAGATCGACAACCCGCTCCTGGATCACCGCGGATCCAAGGATACCCGGTAGGGTTGACTTGCGGGTGACGGAGATGGACTCCTCCACAATGTCGCTGATCGCATCGACCACGAGCCCGACGCTCTTTTTTCAATGACGGT
>CAZKNW010000037.1:0-15790 GCA_964554035.1 uncultured Verrucomicrobiota bacterium | reverse complement strand
AGCTTGCTGCGTCATGGTGCCAAGCATGACATTTACCACCAGCCCGCGACGGGCCGTTCCCAACCCGTCCCACGACACCGCGAGATCAACGAACGGCTTGCGAAGAAAATAATCAAGGATCTGGCTTCCGAATGACACCTTTCGTTCTGCGCGATTGAACCCCGTGGGATTTGTGGTCATGTTTCGCTAATGCAACCCCCTCGGCGAACTTCAGTCCCTTTGAAGGTGTTTGTGCTCGCCTGTGCCTTGGTTGCGTGGGGCTTTTCATCGGTAGGAGCGGGTCGTGCCAAACTGGATTTCTTTGAGTCGAAGATCCGTCCGGTGCTGGTTGCGGAGTGCTATGATTGCCATGGGCCTGCAAAACAGAAGGGCGGGCTGAGGGTGGATTATCGTGATGGGCTTCTCGAGGGCGGAAGCGAAGGTGCAGCCATCGTTCCTGGAGACGAGAAGGGAAGCCTCCTTATCAAGACCCTGAGGCATGAAGTCGCGGACCTCGCCATGCCCAAGGATGGAGCCCCCTTGTCGGACCAGGTGATCCGGGATTTTGAGAAATGGATCCGGGAAGGTGCAGTGGATCCGCGTGATCAGCCTGCTTCCACGGCAGAGGCGGATCCCTGGGAAACTGCGATGGAGTTCAGGAAGCAGTGGTGGAGCTTTCAGCCCATCCAGAAGGTGGATCCGCCCGAGGTGGATCATCCTGATTGGAACGTTCATCCCGTGGACAAGTTCCTTTACGCAAGAATGTTCGAAAAGGGGCTGGAGCCCGGTGGACTGGCGGATCCGGAAATCATTGCGAGGAGGCTGAGTTTTGTGCTTACCGGATTGCCCCCTGTGGCCTTTGGCCTGGATCCCTCTCGTGGAAGTGTGGTGGAGAAAGTCCAGTCACTGATGGCATCCGAGCATTATGGAGAACGCTGGGCGCGTCATTGGATGGACTGGATGCGCTATGCGGAAAGTCATGGCAGTGAAGGTGACCCATCGATCCCGAATGCCTATCGCTATCGTGACTACCTGATCCGCGCCTTCAACAAGGATGTTTCTGTGGACCAGTTGATCAGGGAGCACATTGCAGGAGATCTTCTCCCCGAGCCTCGCCTCAGTGACAACGGACTGATCAATGAATCCCGGATCGGTCTGGCTCATTTTCGAATGGTGCAGCATGGCTTCCAGCCGACTGATGCGCTCGATGAGCTGGTTCGCTTCACCGATGACCAGATCGACGTCGTCTCAAAGGCCTTTCTGGGTCTCACCGTTTCCTGTGCCCGCTGTCACAACCACAAATTTGATGCGATCAGCCAGGAAGATTATTACGCCTTGTTTGGTGTCTTCCGGAGCTCTCCGCCCGGGATGGTTTCAGTGACCCCCAAGGACAAGCTTCTGCCGGATCCACGAATGAAAGACCTGAAGCGTGAGGTCGCCATGGAGCTGGCAGGCCAATGGTTGAAGGAGTTGGATAAAAAGGGACTGCCTGAATCGGTCGTGCCCAAGGATCTGAAGCAGCTCTTGGCGAAGGAGGGAGAAGCCCGGGCTCAGGCGGTGGAGGAATTCCTGGAGGAGAGGGAGGGGAAGGGCATCTACCAAAGCTGGGACCTGTCAGGCGCTGACTATTCCGACTGGTATCCCTCGGGCGAGGCTTGGCCGGTGAAGCCCTTTGCGGCTGGTGGGTTTGCCATAGAGGCTGAGAATGAGGATCGGGTTCTTCGTGGGATCTATCCCTCGGGCGTCTGGACCCATTCGGACTCCAGCAAGCTGGGTGGCATCCTTTCCTCGCCGAGGTTCAAGGTGGAGAAGGGCGCGGTGCATGTCCGTCTGATGGGGGATGATTTTGCACAGGCCCGTCTGGTCATTCAGAATTACCCTATCCCGAGAGGCGGCATCTACGGGCAGAAGAGCCAGCCGGATTCGGAGGACTTCAAATGGTATCGCTGGAATACCGACTATTGGGAAGGTGAGGAAGTCCACGTGGAAGTGGCGACCTTCGACGATCTGACCTTCTTCAATCCGGTGAAGCGTGGCGCCCAGCCCGACATGGGAGACGGCCGTTCCTATATCGGCATCCAGAAGGTGGTTGCCCATGATGGGTCCTGGAAACCAGATGAACGGGACCAGGTCGCTCGGTCCTTCCTGAAGTCGCATCCCGAAGTGACGGATGGGTCTGTTGTCATGGACCTGACGGAATGGACCCGGAAGCAGATCCGGAACTGGATGAGGGGAGACCTCAGTGATGAAGGGGCTGAGTGGCTGAATCGCCTCTTGCAGTCGGGCGCACTTCCCAATCGGCCTGCTCTTTCTTCGAGCCTCGGGTCGCTCCTGTCGCAGTATCGGGCGATGGAGCAGGGAATCCCGATTGCTCCCCGGGTGCCGGGAGTGGTTTCCCATGAGGCAAGGGACCAACGGCTCTATGTGCGTGGGGACCATCGCAAGCCGGAGCAGGTGGTTCCTCGGCGATTCCTGGAAGCCTTCGGAGCCAGGACCTTTTCCAACGAAGGAGGAGGTAGGCTGGACCTGGCGCGGCAGCTTGTGGATGAAAGGAATCCCCTGACGGCACGGGTCATGGTCAACCGGATCTGGACCAAGGTCTTTGGCGTGGGCCTGGTGGACTCCGTCGACAACTTTGGAAGGCTGGGGCAGATGCCATCCCATCCGGAACTGCTGGATTACCTGTCCGATTGGTTCCGGGAGAACAACTGGTCGACCAAGGCCCTCGTGCAACTGCTCGTCACCTCGCGGGCGTTCCAGTTGAAGAGTGATGCTTCTCCGCGGGCGAAGGAACTGGATCCGGGCAATCACCTCCTTTCGCATGCTGAGGTTCGTCGCCTGGATGCGGAGTCCATCCGGGATTCCCTGCTGGCGGTTTCCGGCATGCTCGACAAGACGGTGTACGGAACGTCGGTCAGTGGAAGCACGCCGCGGCGGAGTCTTTACCTGCAGGTGAAGCGGAATTCCCTGGATCCGTTCCTGACGACCTTTGACCTTCCAGAGCCCCTTAGCACCCGTGGTAAACGGGACGAGACCAATGTGCCTGCCCAGTCCCTGACGCTCATGAATGACCCTCTGGTCTTTCGGGCTTCCGAGGCGTGGGCCAAGGAGGTGCATCGCAATGAGGACTCACGGATCCGTGCCATGATCCATGCGGCCTTCGGTCGGTCGGCAAGCGGGGAGGAAGTTCGTTTCATGAAGGACTTCATCACTGATTTCGAAGTGCAGTCGGCAGGGGTCCTTGCCAGCAGAAGGGAGGTTCAGTCCGAGGTCGCACGCTTGAGTGAAGAACGGTCGCAGATCCTGTCCGAGGCAAGAGCCCGACTGGAGCGACGCGCTGAGAAGAAACCTGCCGAGACGATCATGAAGGCTCCCAAGGCGCTGTGGGATTTCCGGGAAGGATTGAAGGATGTCGTTGGGGGTGTCGACCTGCAGTTGAATGGTGATGCCAGGCTGGAAGCTGGGGTCCTCTGGACAGGAGGTTCGGGTTATGGGTTGGCAAAGGGGCTGAAAGGAGACCTGCGGTCAAAGTCCCTTCTTGTTGAGCTGGAGTTGACGGACCTGGAGCAGAAGGCGGGAGGTGCGATCAGTATTCAGTCTCCCGATGGTCGTGTCTTTGATGCCATCGTCTACGCTGAACGTCAGTCAAGGCACTGGCTTGCGGGCAGCAACAACCACCGCAGGACGAAGGATTTCGGCGGCCACTCTGAAACGGAGGCTCAATCTCGCCCGGTGCAGTTGGTCATGACCTGGTCGGAAGCAGGGGAGATCCGGCTCTATCGTGATGGTGAACCGTATGGGAGTTCCTATCGCGCAGAAGGCCCCGTCACGTTCAAGGAAGGGGAGTATGTGATGACCCTTGGCCTGCGCCATCTTCCGGGTGTCGGGAATCGATTCCTCAAGGCGCGGATCCACAAGGCAGGCCTGTTTGATCATTGCCTTTCACCTGAGGAAGTCGCTGCCCTTGAAAAGTCGGGACGGAGATTTGTCAGTGAAAAGGCGATACTGGCCTCCCTCTCCAACGAGGAGCAGGCCCGACTGGGCGTGATCGATTCAAAACTGGCCGAATTGCGCGCGAAGGTTTTGGCCCTGGAGGCGTGGGGGAGGCTTGATGAAGGTGCGAAATACGCACACCTGGCCCATGCCCTTTTCAACCTGAAGGAGTTTGTCTTTTTGAAATGAATCCCCTGATGCAGAACACCCCACGGATGACCCGGCGCGAGATGCTGAACCGCAGTTCGACTGGATTTGGAGCGATGGCCGCCGTCGCACTCATGTCGAAGGGGAGCCTTCAGGCAGTCAATCCACCGGCGCCCCATTTCAAGCCGAGGGCGAAGAACGTCATCCTCTGCTACATGTCGGGAGGCGTGTCGCATGTGGACTCCTTTGACCCGAAACCGAGGTTGCAGAAGGAGGCAGGTCAACCGATGCCGATGAAGGTGGAGCGCACGCAGTTCAACCAGAACGGCAACATCTTTCCATCGCCCTTCGGATTCAGACGTCGGGGTCAGAGCGGACTTCCGGTCAGTAGTCTGTTTCCCCATGTGGCGGAGTGTGCGGATGACCTGGCGGTGATCCGGTCGATGACCAGCAAGGTCAATGAGCACGCCCAGGGAAACTACTTTTTTCATACGGGTTTTCCCTTCATCGGGCATCCCAGCGCCGGGGCATGGGTCAATTACGGGCTAGGCACGGAGAACAACAACCTTCCTGGCTTCGTGGTCCTGCAGAGCGGTGGTGCGGGGCTGCCGCACGGAGGCATCGGTTGCTTTTCGAGCGGCTATCTTCCGGCCCGTCACCAGAGCTCCATCATCGTCGCCGATGCCGGGGATCCCGTCCGCAACATCCGTCCCCACGAACCAGGGAAGCTCCAGTTGGCCAAGCTTTCGCTGATGAAGAAGATGGATCGGGGATTCCTTGCCGATACCCAGGGACACAATGCGGTCGAGACCGCAATCCGGAACTACGAGACGGCCTGGCGCATGCAGGGCGAGGTTCCCGAACTCTGTGATCTTTCAGGTGAAAGCGAGGCGACGCGGAAGCTTTATGGAATCGGACATCCCAATGCGGTCACGGATGCCTATGCCAAGCAGGCCCTTCTTGCACGCAGGCTGGTTGAAAAGGGTGTTCGTTTCGTTGAGTTGAGCTGCCTTCCCCAGAAAATGGGAGGCAATCAGGCGGCGAATCCTTGGGATCAGCATGGCGGTCTTGAGTCAGGCCATCGCAACATGGCCCTCCAGGTGGACCAGCCGATTGCGGGGTTGCTCAAGGACCTGAAGTCAAGGGGGCTGCTGGATGAGACACTCGTTGTCTGGGCAGGGGAATTTGGTCGTACGCCATTCCACCAGGGAAGCAATGGGCGTGATCACAACCCTTACGGATTCAGCGTCTGGATGGCGGGTGGTGGTGTCCGTGGCGGTGTGGTCCATGGTGCCACGGATGACTACGGCTATCACGTGGTGGACGGTCGTGCGGAGGTCTATGATCTGTGGGCGACAGCCCTTCACCTGATGGGCATGGACCACGAGCATCTGACCTACCGTTATGGTGGGCGTGACTTCAGGCTGACCGACGTGCATGGGCACGTCCTGTACCCGATACTTGCCTAAGCCCGGCTCCTCCTACAGGCAGAGCATGTAGGCGACGAGGTCTTCCTTCTCCTGCTTGTCCAGTCCCAGTTCCAGGATCAGGTTGAAGAATTCAACCGTGTCGTGAAGCGTTGGTAGACGGCCATCATGCAGGTAGGGAGGTGAATCCTTGATCCCACGAAGGGGGAAGGTCTTGATGGGACCCTCGGGACGTCCGACATAAAACCGCTCGACCTGAAGGTCGTGCATGTAGTCGTCCACGAAGGAGGGGCCGTAGTGGCACTTGGCGCACTGGGCCTTGCCGTGGAAGAGCGCCTCTCCCCTCAATTCCTGCCTGGTGGCCTTGCTCTTGATCAGCTTCATCAGCGGGTTGAGCTTGGGGGCGGGCGGGTAGTCCAGGATGGAGTTGAAGTCGCCCATGCGGTTGGTGACCTCACGCTTGGCGGCACGGGGACCGATGGCCTGCTGCATGCCGGGATCCCCGTCAAAGTATTCCTCGACCTCGGCGAAGTGGTCCATGCTGCGGATCGAGCGCTTGGAGGAGAGCTGCATGAGATTGTAGTTGCCCCTCATGGTGGGTGTGTCCGTCCGGAGGCGGGCCATGTTGGGGCGGGAATCAGGAGCCAGCTCAATGGCTCCGCTGGTGTGGCCGTTGACGTGACAGTCGAAGCAGGCGACACCGCGCGAGGGCTTCTCAGTCAGGCGGTGGGTGGTATGGTTGAACCAGGTGGTGGGGGAAGGGCGGAGGAGTTCCTTCAGGCCTTCCATCTGTTCGGGCGAAAGCAGTCCATCGAAGATCTCGTAAAAGTTGTCGAAGGTAACCTCCCGTCCGTTGGTGACATCACCGAGTTCCTTGTGCGTTGTGAGGAACATGGGTGGGGGAAACTCGGGGAGATATTCATCAGGGATGTCCATGTCGACGTCGATCCGCTTGTGTTCCGGATGGGCCTTGACCCAGTTGTCCGGAAACAACATGTGGGCCACGGTCTGGATCGGATGGGCAAGCGGCTTGTAGGGGAACAGGTCCTTCTCCCGGATCTCTTCAGGGGATATCATGGCAAGCGCTTCGTAGGAATCGATCCCATCGGGCAGGCGTGCGACAGGACCCTTCATTATGGGTTTTCCTCCAGACATGAAGGTGTCGGGAATCGGTTCTCCGGAAAAGTCGAAGCGGTCCTTCATGTATTTGTCGACATCCTTCATGAGCTGGGGCTTCTGCTTCCGGTGGAAGTCGAGCCACTGCTCGAAACGCATGGGGAGGTTTGGGGAACCAAAGGAGGAACTGCCGCGGCCATAGTACTTCCACAACTCCAACGGTGTCCGCATCCCCTTCTTCAGGGTGGGATAGAGTTCAAGTTCCTCGACGTAGGCACCGTAATGCACCTGCCGGTTCTTCATCTGCTGAGACTCGGGACTGCCGGTGTCGGCGTCGTGTCCCACGGTGGTGGACTGGGCCATCTGGGTCGGAGCGGATTCCTCCGTATCGGCGGAAGGGGTGTAGGAGGTGCGCTCGCGCTCGATGGTGCGGCTGAGGTCGGAACCACGGTATTTTTCGTAGGTGAGATTGATGCCGATGGAGAGTCCCAGGACGACCGTGGCGGTGATGAGGTGACGGTGTTTTTCCTTCATGTTACGACTGTATTTCCTTTGGTTCATCGTGCCTGCGAAAGGCATGTGGCATGAGGATGGTCCAGCCTGCGGCGATGAACACGAGGTTCTTGATGATATACTGCCCCTCGAGATTGGGGGCGAAAGGGGCGACCTTGAAGATCAGTTCCGGCATCAGGAAGACGGGCAGATAGGTGCCGATCATGTGCAGGAGGAAGAGCACGGAAACGGTCCTGAGGCAGGCCTTGAAGAGGAGTCCGAGACCGATCGCGCATTCCAGGATGGCCAGCAGTTTCAGGGAGGTTTCTGCATTCATCATGAAGCCGGTCAGCTGCATGACGGTCTGGCCTGCCATCCATTCGGCCGGGCTCAGGTCGGGGAAGAACTTAAGGAAACCAAAGTGGAAATAGACATAGCCGAGAGCCAGACGAAGCAGGACGGGATCCTTGATCTCGTCGGATCCCTGCGGGGCAACCCTGGAGAGGTCATCCGTCTTCATCGGGATGTTGTCGTGCTCTTCATCTGCCGTAATGGACAATGGATCTGCCGATGGGTTCATCTTGTGGAACTGAAATGTTCAAGGTTTTGCGGGATCCCATCAAACGGAATGGGATGAAACAGCCGAAATTGATGGTCGATGGCGGACTGAGACCGGGGAGGTGTCCCATTTCGTTCCGAGTTCCGCTGCCTTCATGGAAATACAAATACCGCGCGGATAGAATAATCCCTTTGGGGGATGCGTCCCGGGGGAGGCTACCCCATACGAATATCGAGGGATTGAAATTGTGTGCGGGATCCTGAGAATCATGGGCCGTCTGGGTGATTCTGGACCCTTCGCCCATGTCCGGCCGTGGATTAAAAGCAATTCTCCGTGAGTTCCTCATCAAGTGGTTCCTTTGGCTTGGTGTCTGGTCCTCCATGGGGCTGTCTTTCGGCTACCAGTCCTATGTCCACGCATCCAAGGTGGGGTCGCCGGTGGGCTTGATGAAACACCTGATGTGGGGGCTGGAGGACTGGTATCTCTGGGGTGCCTTCTCCCTTCCCATCATCGAACTGGCCCGGCGCCTTCCCATCGAACGAGAGAACTGGCGGAAGGCCGTTGGTATCCATCTGCTGGTGAGTCTGGCTGCGGCACCTGTCTACCAGGTCTTGCGGAGCGCCATCTGCGGCATGGAGCACCTGACCATTCGGCAGCCGCTTCCTTATCTGCTGGTCTACTGGATGATCCTTGCCATCTGGCATGCCTGGCACTGGCACCGGGAACTTTACGAGAAGGAGGTGCGTGAGGCGGACATGGAACGCCGCATGGTCGAGGCCCAATTGATGGCCCTGCAGATGCAGCTCAATCCCCACTTTCTCTTCAATACACTCAACGCCATCTCCAGCCTGATGCGCCGTGACGTGGAGGCGGCCGACAAGATGATGGTGAAGTTGAGTGAACTGCTGCGGGAGGCACTGGACCACTCGAAGGCGCAGGAATCCTCCCTGGAGACGGAACTGGACTTCCTTCAGCGCTATGTCGACATTGAGAAGATGCGGTTCGGCGACAGGCTGGAGTACGAGGCTGATGTTCCCGACGAGGTGCGGAAGGCCCGTGTGCCATCACTCATCCTGCAACCCCTGGTAGAAAATGCCATTCGCCATGGAGTGGAACCCAACGCTCGTTCGGGCAGGATCCGTCTGTCGGTGGAACGGCAGAACGGTTCGCTTTGCCTTCAGGTCCGGGACAATGGGAACGGCATCAAGGAACGCGGGAATGGCCGGCAGGGAATCGGCATCACCAACACCCGTTCCCGACTCCAGGGGCTTTATGGTAATCGACATCGTTTTGACATCCGCAATCATCCCGAGGGCGGAACGGAGGTCGCTTTTGAAATTCCCTATCACACCCGCGACATGCTACCCAAGGGAACCGTCGACCAGTTGTCATGAAGAGTCGCTGCCTCATTGCGGATGATGAACCCGAGGCCCGCAGCCGCCTGGAGAACCTCCTCGGCCGCCGGGATGACGTGGAGATTGTTGGTACCTGCGGAGATGGTGACGAGACGGCGAAGGCCATTTTGAAGAAGAAACCGGACATCGTCTTCCTCGATGTCCAGATGCCTGAAAAGAATGGCTTCGAGGTGCTTTCCGAAGTGGGGAAGCATCACAACCCTGCAGTGATCTTTGTGACGGCCTACGATCGCTTCGCGGTCAATGCCTTCGACGTCCATGCCGTGGATTATCTTTTGAAACCCTTCGATGCGGATCGGTTGAACGCTGCCGTCGACCGCGCACAGGGACGCCTTGACAAGGATCCCCACCAACTTGCGGGAGAGCTTCAGTCGCTTCTTGCCGAGATGAAGTCATCCGGAGGGGGAAGGGGCAGGATTCCCGTGAAGGTGGATGGGCGGATCGTCCTGGTGGAACATGACGACATCGATTGGATCGAGGCCGACAACAACTACGTGAAGCTTCATGTCGGTGAGGAGGTCTACTTCCTCAGGGAGACGATGGCGGGGCTTGAGGCGAGGCTTCCATCAGAGCAGTTCACAAGGATAAGCCGGTCCGTCATTGTTGATCTCAAGAAGGTCAAGGAACTGGAGCCCCTATTTCATGGTGAATATGCCATCATCCTGAAGAATGGTACGCGGCTGACGCTGACGCGAAGTTATCGGGAGAAGCTTGAGTTGTTGATGGGCTGACGGGCTTCCGTCCAATGGCCGGTCGGTCATTCCACCTTGAGGGCCTGGATCGGCAGGATGCTGAGGCCGCAATCCTCCTTCCCAATCGAGTAGACCACATAGAGATTGCCGTTCCACTCATGGGCGTAGGGGTAGGACCACTGGGGACTCTTGGCGAAGCCCTTGAATCGGGGGGCTTCGGAGCGGCCGTGACGGATGCGCCACATCTTCTTCAAGGTGGTCCCACCTGGTTTGCTCGCGGAGATCACAAGTGTGTCCCGGTTCTTGAGGTTTGAAAGGAGATAGAACTGCCCGGTGCTCAGCCTGCCGAGGTAGGGCTTGGCGCGGGGCATGGGCAGGTTGGACTCCGTTGCAATCGACCAGGTTCTTCCGTGATCCCTGCTGATGGAGACCCAGGCGGTGCCGCGTCCTCCCCGGATGACGGCCAGGATTGCTTCACCAACATCAATGACGCTGGTTTCGGCAAAGGAAGGTGACAACCTCTTCGGGTAGGGGATGGCGACAGTCTCCCAATGCAGCAGGTCATCACCATGACTGTAGGCCACCACGGGTAATCCATCCTTGTCCTGTCCTCCTGTGATGAAATCACCATTGCCCATTCTGATGGGTTCGTCATAGGGCCAGCAGTTGGTCATCACCGGCCCCATGGAACGCCAGGTCCTGTCATTCGGCTGGAGCTGGAAGGCCTCGGCATGGAGGCCGTCAAAGCGTCTGCCCTTGATGCCCTTGCCGAAGCGCGCGGCAAAGGTCCAGAGCTGCCCCCGATGCTTCATGAGCACACCATGGCTGTGCCTCTCCTTGTCCTCAAAGCCCGGTGCGATGACCTCCAGTCCGGACCATGTCTTGCCACCGTCCCTGGAACGTCGCCCCTGGAGTGTCTCTGTGGGGCTGTTCTCGTCGACGAGGCTGTTGGCCCAGTTGGCGAAGAGGGTGCCCTGATGCTCAATGATGGCGGCACCATGAAGGAACTTGTATCCGTCAGCCTTGGCCTGGTGGAGTGTGGAATGGCGGGCGCCTTCAACAAAGGGGATCGCAGATGGGTCCGGGATCGGTTCTCCTTCCCAAAGGGCAAACGGCTGGGCGAGGGGCTCCGGCTTGCCGGGGGGCGGGATGTGTGAGCCGGTGGTGACGATCAGGTTGTCGATGAGGTACCAGGCGTCCTTTTCCAACCGGGTGCCGCTGACCAGATCGATCGAACCGATGGGGAGCCGTGTCCGATAGGCGGCCATGGTCGCGGTTGGATTCGAGGGCAGCTTTTCCTCCCCGGGTCTTGAAAGCCAGAAGTCGATTCCATCCGACTGGGAATCCACGATGACGCGAAGACGGTGCCAGACGGGCCTGGCTGGGGATGGGGAAGGCTTGATGCTGGAGCTGACCACCTCCCAGGAACGCGTGCGGCCATCGAACTGCCTCAGCGTTCCGTCGATCACCGCGAGGTTGAACTGGCTTGCATCTTTTCCATTCGGCTCATGACTCCAGACATTCAGTGAACGTCCGGATCCTGAAGAGACGGCGAAATCGAACTGGATCAGGACCCGGTCGGCCGGCTTGGGAAGCGACCGGGAAAGGGAGGTGAGGCTTCCCGAGCTGGAGCGCCTTCCCATGAGGCACTTCTCTCCGTTCTGGGTCTCATGCCCCGTGACATCCGGTTGGGTGCCTTCGAGAAAGGGAGTCCAGCCGGATGGACGTTTGCCGACAGTCGACTCCTCGAAATCCAGGTCGACCAGGTTGGCTCCCGTGAGGGGGAGACAGGCGGTCAGTAGCAGGGAGATGAACAGGTTTCTCATGGTGAAAACAAAAAGGGCCGGCGGATGCCGGCCCGGAATGGAAGACGGGAGATCAGGCCTTGTACTGGTCCTTCAGCTTGTTGCGGACCCTGAGGAGCAGCTGCTTGGTCAGCTTGATGCCTTCCATCTGGTCGCCACCGCCCTCGGATTCGATGCCCACCCAGTCGCGATAGCCGGCATCGAGGACAATCTTCATCATCTTCAGGTAGTCCGTCTCCTTGCCGAACTTGTCATCGATGGTCACGAACTTGCGTTTGGGATCAAACGCGTGCGCCTTGGCGCTGACCGCCTTGGCGTAGGGCATCATTTCCTTCACACCCTTGTAGCGGTCGTACCATTCGTCCTTGTTGCGATCGATGCCGAAGTTGCCGAAGTCGGGAAGCAGCCCGCAGCGCTTGTGGTCGACCTTCTTGATGACCCCCACCAGCCATTCCCCGTTGGAGGAAAGGCCACCGTGGTTCTCCACGATCACGTTGATGTCGTGCTTGGCGCCGAATTCCGTGAGTCGGCCCAGACCATCCGCTGCAAGGTCCATCTGCTCCTCATAGCTGAGCTTGGCATCGGAGCGGGCATTCACACGGATGGAGTGGCATCCGAGGAACTTGGCGGCCTCCACCCACTTGTAGTGGTTCTCGACGGCCTTGGTGCGCTTGGCCTTGTCGGGTTCCCCCAGGTTGCCCTCGCGGTCGATCATGATGAGCAGGCTCTGGACCCCCTGGTCCTTGGCCCGGGTCTTCAGTTCGTTGAGGTAGGACTTGTCCTCGGCCTTGTCCATGAAGAACTGGTTGACGTATTCGATGCCGCGGATGCCATGGCCCTTTGCGATCTTGGCGAAATCCAGCGGGTCCATGTGGGGTTCGCGACGCTTGAAGAAGTGCTGGTTCAGCGACCACTGAGCGAGGGAAATCTTGAACAGGGGCTTGGCCTTGACGGTCTTTTCGGCAGCGAAGGTGGTGCTTGAGATACCGGTGAAGGCGAGGGCGGATGCGGCGAAGGTGGAGTTCCTGATGAACTCCCGACGTGACGTGTCTTTTTTCATGTTGAGGGTGAAAATGGTTTTACGGATGTCCCGACGTGAATCGAGGATGAACCTGGGTCTTGCCCAATGGGACGGGATGGGAGTGTTTATGCTTCAAAGGAAAGGTTCATGGCAATTCCAAGTGCCTGCGAAAAGTGCCCCTTTTTTGGCCAAGGACGTAAAGGTGGCCTCAAAATCTGTCGATCCACTACTGATGCCGTGTTCCCTCTGCCTTGGCATAGGGAGGGTTCCCGGCGTCTTTCGCACCTTTGACGGCCCTTGAAACCTGCAGGATCTCATCAACCCAAACGGAACACCGCACTGCTAAAGGTTGCGGGTTTCGGCAGTGTGTGGAGGTCGTCCCACTGGCCCTCCGAGAACTTGAAGGTCTGCCACTCCTTCTGCCTCACAATGCTTGAGAGATGAGAAGGATTCTGAATGACATTCCGATCAAGCGTAAGCTCATGATGATCATCATGGGCGTCAGCTCAGTGGTGTTGTTTCTGGTCTACCTTGTCTTTGTGATCCATGAGTATCGTTCGTTCAGAAGGAATGTGAGCCACGACATGGGCTTTCTTGCGAGTGCGGTTGCCCATTCCTGTGCCACCGGGATTGTCCATGACGACCCGAAGGCGGTTTCAGACGCCATCGCGGTCCTTTCCGGTAAGCAGGGTGTGGTGGAGGCAAGGGTCTTCAACGGGGAGGGGGTGGAACTGGCGGGCTATTCCAATCTGGCGGGTGGTCCCACGGAACTGGTGGATCCCAAGGCTGGCGCGACCCGATGGACCTCGCATGGTTTCCGTCTCCTTCAACCGGTGGTTCTGGACGGGGAAATGTTGGGGCATCTCTACATCCGTTATGAATTCGGCCAGTTGAAGTCACTGGCAACCCACTATCTGCTTCTTGCAGCCCTCGTCGGTTTGGCCTCCGCCCTGGTGGCATGGCTCCTGTCCGTAAGGCTGCAACGGGTGATCACCGAACCGGTGTTCCATCTTGCCGACGTGGTTCATGCCGTTGCGCTGGAAAAGAACTACAGTGTGCGGGCCAGTGCCTTTGGAAAGGATGAGTTGGGACGACTGATTGATGGATTCAACGAGATGCTCGATGAGATCCAGGAACGTGACCGTGCACTCCAGGAGGCGAGGACCGAGCTGGAGGAGCGGGTGGATGAGCGTACGATGGAGTTGAAGAACGAGGTGGCCGAGCGTCAGCGTGCCGTGGAGTTCCTCAAGGAAAGCGAGGCACGATATCGTGCTGTGGTGGAGGACCAGACGGAAATGATCATTCGCTTCCTACCAGACGGGAGCCTGACCTTCGCCAATCGGGCGATCTGCCGCTACTTCTCCAGGGCCAGTGAGGAACTGCTGTTGGGCGGATTCCTCGACATGATCTATTCGCAGGACCAGAAGCGGGTGATGCAGGTCATCAAGGGGCTTTCCGAGGAGCAGCCCGTGGTGAACCTGATCTTCAGGGTGCGTCGCCGTCCTGGAGAACATCGATGGCACCAGTGGACCTTTCGCGCCATTCCCGACATGGCCGGCAAGGTCATGGAATACCAGGGCGTCGGACGGGACATCACCGAACAGAGGGGCACCGAGGAGAAGCTGCGCATGACCCAGCAGTCGGTTGAGAAGGCCAACTCGATGATTCTCTGGCTGCGCTCGGATGGTCAGATCCATTTTGCCAACGATGCCGCGGGCAGGCAGCTCGGACTGGCCAGGGAAGATCTGATGAAACTGGGGTTTTCCAGGATCAATCCCATGATTACGGAAAACGATTTCAGGGCATTCTGGCAGGCCATGCGTGAGGAAAGGTCGGCTGTCATGGAATCCGAGTTCAGGCGTTCCGATGGTTCGTCGTTTCCCGTGGAGATGTCCTGCAGTCATTTCGAGTTCAACGGTCAGGAATATCTCTTCCTCTGGGGCTCGGACATCACGGAACGCAGATTGGCAGGGGAGAAACTCAGGCAGGCACACAGGGAGGTCGTGGAGTCGTCACGGTTGGCCGGCATGGCCGAGGTGGCAACCGGTGTGCTCCATAATGTCGGAAACGTCCTCAACAGCGTGAACGTCTCGGCATCGCTCGTTGAAGAGAGACTCATGGAGTCGAGGGTGGGGAGGTTGGGGCATCTCTCCCGGATGTTGAAAGCCAATGCGGACCGCTTGCCTGACTTCCTGACCAACGATCCCAAGGGAAGACAGGTCCTGACCTATCTTGAAAGCCTTTCCGGTCATCTTCAGGGCGAGCATGAACGGGTCCTTCTTGAAGTGGAGTCCCTCAAGAAGAACCTTGATCACATCAAGGACATCGTTGCCATGCAGCAGAGCTACGCAAGGGTCTCAGGGGTGTTGGAACAGCAGGATCTCGTCGAACTGGTCGAGGATGCAGTTCAGATCAACAGGGAGTCACTCGCCAGGGAAGGGGTAACCGTTGAAAGGGATTTCGATGAAGTGGCGCCGCTCATGCTCGACAAGCACAAGATACTGCAGATCCTGGTGAACCTGATCCGGAATGCCAACCACGCCATGAAGGAGGGGGACGTTCCTGACCCGCGATTGGTGCTTCGTGTTCGGCAGTGTCCTGACTCGGTTCGGGTGGTCTGTGAGGACAATGGCTGCGGCATCTCAGCCGTCAATCTTTCCAAGGTCTTCAGTCATGGGTTCACCACAAAGGAACACGGTCATGGATTCGGGCTTCATAGTGGAGCCCTTGCCGCCCAGGAAATGGGTGGGACCTTGAGCGTGCACAGTGATGGTGAGGGAAGGGGAGCGGTCTTCACACTGGAACTTCCCGTCGCTGGGGGGTGCCCCTTCAGGCAGGAGGATTCGCTCCTGCTGGTGGATGCCCCCATCTAGGCCCCATTTCGGAGGTTGATTCCCTTTGGGAAATGAATGAGGTTGGGCGGACATGAGAGTGGGGTCAGTCATTGTTTCCAAGAGGGGACGTCTGGGAAACCAGTCGGGCATCGCCAGTTGCTTCATCTACGGATGCGTTGGGGTGATCGCGATGGTGATCATCGGCATGGTGATCGCCTTCTTTGTTGCCAGGAAGGCGGCCAAGGTCACCGTTGAGAAGTTTACCCAGACGGCTCCGATCGAGCTGGAGGAGGTTGTGATCAGCGAGACG
>CAZKNW010000036.1:0-15949 GCA_964554035.1 uncultured Verrucomicrobiota bacterium | reverse complement strand
AGGACCGACCGACCCCGAGATCTGCATCGTCAGCGTCCAGTCATTGAGGAACCGTCACATGGGCCTCCTTGCCAACTACTCGCTTCACTACGTCGGCAACACACAGAACAAGGTCTCAGCCGATTACTTTGGTGTCTTTGCCGACCTGATGCCCACACGGGTCGGAAGCAAGAGGGAGCCGGAATTCGTGGCCATGATGTCCAACGGCACCAGTGGTGACATCAACAACATCGACTTCACCGGCACCCGTGCGCCGCGTGCTCCTTTCGAACAAATCGATGTCGTCGCCACCAAGGCCGCCGATACCGCATGGCAGGCGTTGAAGGGAATTGAAACCTACAGCAGCGATGTCCCCGTGAAGATCGTTCAGCGTGAAGTGCCCTTGAAGTGGAGACGCCCCACACCCGACCAATTGGAGGAGGCAAGACGCATCCTGAAGATGAGTGATGAGGAGAAGAAGGAACTCCCTCGACACGCTGACACATACGCTCAGCGCACCATTCGCCAGCACGAATATGAAGGACAGGCAGGCGTGATTCTTCAGGCGGTTCGCATCGGCGATCAGGCGATTGTCTCATTGCCCTTTGAGGTGCTCGTGGAGATTGGTTTGGAGATCAAGGAGAAGAGCCCCTTCAAGCATACCTTCGTCATCGAACTGGCCAACGGAGCTTTTGGCTACCTTCCAACGCCACGTCAGCATGAGCTGGGTGGATACGAGACCTGGCTGGGAACCAACCGCGTTCAGATGAACGCCTCCGACATCCTTACGAAGCACCTTCTCGAGATGCTCAACGAATTGAAATAAGTCCTCATGAAAAATTCACTTACCCGTCGTCACTTTCTGAAATCCTCCATCGCCGCAGCAGCGGGTACAGCCATGGCTTCACCGCTGCTTGCGGAGGAAGGCGTTTCCTGGGAGATCGGATGCTTCAATCGTCCCTGGGGAACCTGGAGCTATGACACCGCACTGGACCAGATGAAGGCTGCCGGTTTCCAGACCACCGGACTGGTCGGTCGTCACAAGCAGGATCCAGAGTCTTTGTTGTCGGTCGATGCGCGGGTTCCCTACATCAAGGAACTTCGCGAACGCATCCATGCGCGCGGACTGAAGCCATTGACTGCTTGGATGACCGTGCCAAGAGCGAAAGAACAGGCTGAGGCTGTCCGACTGACCAACGCTCTGACCGATCGAGCCCAGTTGCTGGGCCTGCCATGGCTTCTGTCGGGAGGTCCTCGAAGCAATGAAAAGGTCGAGGATTATTCCGCCGTCATGAAGGAAGCCGTGCGCCATGCCGCCGAAAAGGGAGTGAAGATCGCCATGAAGCCCCATGGCCTGACCGGCGCCCAGATCATCCAGACCCTTGAGCTCGTCAACCACGACAACTTCAGCATCTGGTACGACGCCGGCAACATCATCTACTACACCGGTGGCGATCCCATTGCGGACCTCAAGCCACTGGCTCCGCACGTGACCGGATTCTGCGCCAAGGACTGTGGCGGCCAAAAGTCCCCCGTCATGATTCAGTTCGGTGAAGGCAAGGTCGACTTCAAGGGCGTCTTCCAGGTCCTCATGAAAGCCGGCTTCAACGGCCCAGTCATGATCGAATGCACCGGGACTGGAGCGACCGCGGAGGAGACCACCAAGTTCGCCGTCCAGAACCGTCGGTTTCTGACGAAGGTGATGAAGACAGTCTAGTTTGGAGTGCGGCAGCCCTCTGCCGCTTTCAGTTCTCCGGGATGCTGAAGTGGGACGGCTTGGCGAGACCGTCCCTACCGTGGGTAGGTAGGGGCCTTTTGCCAAGAGGTCCCATTTGAAAAAGCTAGAGAGGGCTCCAGCACTCCATAGTTTTTCTACAGCGTTTTTCGGTAGGCGCACATTTCTCCGTCGCCGTAGTAGACGAGGAAGATGGCGCCGTCGGAGGCGACTTCCTCAAAGAGTTCCTGAAACATCTCATACTCGGAGGGCCAGGGATAGACGAAGAAGACATCGATCTCCCCGGTGTCCTGCTCCATGCCGGGATAGTGGGGGAAGAAGAGATTGGAAGAGCTTCGATAGTCGCTGTCGTCCGGCCTTACCAGTTCGCGGGCGCCGGCACCTTCGTAGCAGCTGTAGCCGGGAGGGAAGTAGCTCGTCTGAAGGTAGGTGACTTCGATTCCACGTTTGGCGGCGAACTCCTCTGAATACTCGACCAGTTTTTCATCCCATTCGATGCCATAGGATTCATAGCCCAGCTTTGCAGCGAGGCATCCGCAGTATCCGAAGCCGCTGCCCCATTCGCAGAAGACACGACCGATCGGAATGTCCTTTTCGGTGATGTAGGCCAGGGCCTGATAGAAGAGGGTGGGATCGCAGGGGACGATGTTGGGGTTTCCCTTGTTCTCGCCGGCGTCATAGTAGTCGTCCATACCCTGATCCGCCTCCTGGATCAGGCGGGAAATGTCGTCAGGGACGTCGACGGATTTCAGGTCCAGTTGGATCGTTTCAATGGGCATGGGTTGGGTGGAATGTCTTTTGTCGCTCCGGGACTTTGATATGGAATGGCTCTGCTAGACCGCCCCTACCAGAGGGTTTCCAGGAGGTCCTCCATCTGACCGAGCTTGGCGGTGCCGGTGGTGCCGGTCTGGTGAAGGACGGTGGAGGCGGCGGCCATGGACAAGGCAAGAGCCTCCTCGACAGTCGCACCCGCCTGTAAAGAAGCTGCCAGCGTGGCCGTGACGCTGTCGCCGGCTCCCACGACATCGAAGTCGCCCTTGATGGGAAACGACTCTTGATGGACGGCCTCCACACCAGGCGCGGCGTGAAGGATGCCTTGCTCGGACAGGGTGACCGTGATGGTTTGATCGAGCTCCTTTGCGAGCGTCTCGGCGGCGCTACGGGTTTCATCCAGCGATTCCAGCTCCATGTCCATCATGCGGCCGAGTTCATCGCGGTTCATCTTGAGATGCACCTTGGGCCATCCTTCAAACCCCGAACGGCTGTCGCCAATCACCGTCTTGTCCTTGAAGTGGTTTCGCAGGCGGTGAAGTTCCTCAAGCATACCCGGGTTGAGCACGCCATTCTGCGATTCGTCGACCTGGGAGAGCAGGATGACGATATCGGCATCGGTGATGGCGCCGCGGATCTGTTGGCGTAGTTCCTCGGTGAGTTCCTCGGGCGTGGGGGAATGATTCTTCAGGTCGAAGCGGTTGAGCTCCGTGGCAAAGCCGTCGTCGGGAAGCATGGGCTTCAGGTAGGTGAAGGTGCGACGCAGCTCGCTTTGTAGAAAGAGCTCCGTCTCGACCCTTGGTGTTTCGCGAAGGGCCTTGATCAACTCGAAACCCTCGCCGTCCATCCCTGCAAAGCCGATGGGATAGATGGCTCCCATCCCGAGTGCGCTGAGGTTGTTGACGATGGTTCCGGCACCGCCGGGCTGATTGCGGACGCGAGCGACGTTGTGCACCGGCAGTCCTGTCTCGATGGAGATTTCACCCGTTGGATTCTGCAGGTCGAAGTAACGGTCGAGGCAGAAATCGCCGAGAACCACCGCCCGCAGATTGGAGAAACCGCGTGTGATCTCACGAAAGCGTTCGCGTGTCATGAGTCGAGCCGGGACAGGGCGTGGTAGAGGTGATGCACGAAGGCGAGGTTGTCACAGCAGTGGTAGACCATGCGACCTCCCATCCTCGCGTAGGATTTGCAGAAGCGAAGGTAGTAGGCCGGGTTGTCGATGGGCGGCTCTCCTTCGTCCCAGTTCCAGTTGCCTCCGTCCTGCAGGTCGACAACATGGATCTCATGACCGGAAACAATCGGACGCTTCTGCTGGATCCGGAGATTGTTCACGCAGCTCATGCTCTTCTCGAAGACCTGGGGTCCCATGATGGCGGATCCTATTGAGAGCACGACACCTTCATCGAGATTCTCGAGTGCTGCGCTGAAGCGGCTGAAGTCCACGTTGGCGGCCCGGCCCACGACACCACCGCTGTAGAGCGGGTGGGTGGAAATGATGTCGTAGCCAATGCCCGGATGCACCGTGAGTGGCACCTGGTTCAGCACCGCCTGTCCGAAGACCGAACCGTGCTTCCATTTGTGAGGGATCTTCATGGGACCCGCCGGTATGGAGAAGCGACGCATGGCGCGGAGCAGATCGACGCGGCCTGCCGTCTCGGCCGAGGAAGGGAACTTGCGGATCAGGTCCTCGATCTCCTCCGGTTCCGGAAAGACGAGCTCATCCTCAGCGATCATCTCGCCCACCGACTGGCCATAGCCCTTGCGAAAGGTGCCTCCCACCAGCATGGAGAGCATGAGGTAGCGTCCCGTCTCGTCCCAGGTGCCGAAGCTTCCGGTGCCGAGATTGGAACGCACGCATTCCGTTGAGCGGCCCAGCCAGGCAAACTCCCAATCGTGGATGGAACCGGCACCGTTGGTGGCAAGATGGTTCAGCCAGCCCCGCTTCATCATCGCAGCAACAATGGCGGCCGCGCCATTCTTGATAAGGTGGGCGCCATAGATGAGCATGGCGGACCGCTTCTTCGCCCTCGCGGAAAGGATCTGCCGGGCCACGGCTTCGATCCGCTCCCTTTGCTCCCCGGGAAGGGTGGGCGCTTCGCTTTCGGGATCGACCAGGATCTCATCCAGCGTGCTCATGCTCCTTCGATGATCGAGCGGATGAACGCGGACCTTCGAAAGATCGAATTCCTTGTAGAACGAACTTTGGCTCATGATTCAGATATCGATTCAAACAGGGCGATGGCATCCCGGAAATCCGGAAGGATCACGTCGGCCCGGGCTTCCGTGAGGTGGCGCACGCGGTCGGGTTCAACTTTGCCGCTGCCATTCTCAGACTCAAGACAGGCGATGCCGAAGCAGGGCATGCCCCGTTCCGCCGCAAGCGCCATCTCGACAAAGCCATCGCCCACGACGAGGACCTCGCCAGGGGTCAGGATGTGTTCCTGCATCAGTCTCTCAAAGACCGTCTGCTTGGAAAAGGAAATGGCTTCTGCTGAAGGGCCGTGCACCGAATCGCCGAAGAGTCCATCCAACCCGAGGATCGTCAGCTCGTGCGCCGCCAAACTTTGTTCCGTTCCGGTAACCAGGTGCAGCTGGACGTTGTTGCGGGAAAGGTGATTCAGAAAGCCGGTTACGCCATGAACGAGGAAGCTGTCGGCGGGGATGCTTGCCTCGATGAGGCCCCTCTTCCGGTCTTCCAACTCACGGGTCAGCCTCTCATGAAAGGTGGCCGTCATGTCGCTGGCGGACGTTTCCAAGCCGTCCTCATCCAGCATCATGTCGGCAAGTCTCTGGATCTGTATTGCTGGGGGCTTACCATTGAGCTTGAGAATCTCGTCGGTGAAGCGTGACCTGTTGGCCTCGCGAATGGCTTCCTCTTCATGAAACTGCTCGAGAGCGACATCGGCCATGATTCTCCACCATCCCGTGCGCAGCAGCGATACCGTGCCATCGAAATCGATAAAGGCATGCGTGATACGCCTTGGAGACTGCCTGACCCGGATCAGGGGAGGGGCGGGATCAGAGGTCGTCGTGTTCTGGTTGGCGTTGCTCATTCAATAGTGCTGCAGGAACGGCGGGTGTTTTTGGGCTTCCTTGAGCCCTTTGGCAAGAACGGCCGTGGATCCCGGCTTTTTGTTGATCAATCCGGGGCCTGGCGACCATGCTTGTCGCTAGACGATTGTCTGGAACGAAAGCATGAGCAGCGCAGCCAATCCAACGACCGATGATTTTGGTCCGCTCGAGAAGTATTCGCGGACTCATCGTATTCGCGCACCCAAGGGCGTGGGCCAGAAGATGGCGTTGGGGCTGAAGGATTGGTGGGAAGCCCGGATTGCAAGGGACTCGGAGTTTGGAGATCCACCCATCTACGACAATGCCGACTTTCCTTGGGTGGAGGAGATCGAGGCTGAATGGAGGGACATCCGGGAGGAGCTGGACGCCATCATGGATCGTCGGTCCGAGATGCCGAGCTTCCATGAGATCCTGAGCCAGGTTTCGACCATCACCACAGACAACAACTGGAAGACCTTTTTCCTCTTTGCTCCCGGTATGGACTGCGAGGGCAACCGAAGGAAATGCCCGAAAACCACCGAGCTGGTGCAGAAGATCCCGGGCTTGAAGACGGCGATGTTTTCCATTCTGTCGCCCGGCAAGGAAATCCCGCCGCATCGGGGCCCTTACGCGGGCGTGTTGCGTTATCACCTCGGTCTGATGATTCCTGAACCCCGGGAGAAGTGCCGGATCCGGATCGGCAATGAAATCCGCCATTGGGAAGAGGGCAAGAGCATCGTGTTTGACGACACCTGGAATCATCAGGTCTGGAACCATACCGAAGGATACCGGGTGGTGTTGTTCGTCGATTTCATCCGGCCGATCAAGGGTTTTACAGGCTGGCTGAACCAGAAGGTGTTCAAGCTCGAGGACGCAGCCCCCTTCCTCCGGGCGGCCCGGGAGAGGCAGAAGGCCTGGGAAAAGAATTTCTACAATCAGATGGACGGATGAGGCTTTTCAGCCAATAAATTCCTCCTTTCGGGCTGTAGCGGACAACCAGCCCAAATCAAAACCGCGATGTTTGACTCCTTTTCCAACGCAATTGAAGTCCTCGACCGGCGTATCCGGGAAGCTCTGGAACGTTCCATCCCTGAGGATGAGTTCTCGGCCCTGGCCACCAGCCTTTACCGTTTGCAGGCTGACCATATCCCCTCGGTACAGCGCTTCTCCATGATGCGTGGAACCGAACCATCGGACCTTAAGGACTGGCGTGACATACCGGCCATTCCCATCCGCTCGTTCAAGGACCTGGCACTGACTTCCCTACCCGAAGAGGAGCGCGGGCGGTGCTTCTTTTCCAGTGGGACGACATCTGGAAATCGGAGTCGACATTACCATAGTGACGCTTCCATGGGGTTGTATGAAACCTCGCTGCTGGCCGGATATCAATGGATCCAGAGGAGGGCGGAGCGGACGTTTCCTTCGAAGCTGGTTTCTCTGACTCCGGAGCCTTCGGAAGTCCCCCATTCCTCCCTCGCCCACATGTTTGGGACCTGGGCAAGGGGAATGGAGCAGGTTTCCTTTGTAGGTTCCATCGACGAAGCAGGCAGATGGCAGGTGGATGTTGGCCGTTTCATCGAGGCGGTGCAGGGCGAGGATGTTCCGGCGTTGGTTGTCGGGACGGCATTTGGCTTTGTGCACCTTCTGGATGGACTGGACGCCGAAGGGCTCTCCGTGGGTTTACCGGAAGGATCGATGATTCTGGAAACCGGCGGCTATAAGGGACAATCACGTGAGATCCCGAAGGCGGACCTGCATCGCTGGATCGTCGAATCATTGGGCATCCACGACCGTGACATCGTCAACGAGTATGGAATGAGCGAATTGAGCTCCCAGGCCTACAGTATCAACGGGGATCCATTGGTGGTTCCCTCATGGATGAGGGTGGAGCTGGTCTCGGCTGAAACCGGGCGTCCGATCGAGGATGGAGGCCGGGGATTGATCCGGGTGGTGGACCTTGCAAATGTCCGGTCTGTGTGTTCCATCCTGACCGAGGATCTGGGAGAGCGCCGGGGCGACGGCTTCGAGCTTCATGGAAGGAAACTGGACGCGGAGCCAAAGGGATGTTCCCTTCTTGCGGTCTGAGATAAGCTGGTGCTGCCCGATTCCCTCAAATGGACCTGCCGAACTATTTCTTTGCCGACCTGGGTGCCGAAGAGGCGCTTTCGGAGCAGCTTGTCTGGGACTCGGCCCTGACCCTGAAGCGCAACGGCCAGTCCTACCTACGTAACCGGTCCACGAATGCGCTCATCCGGGCTCTGGCACAGGTGGGAGAGAACTGGCGCGATCCGAACAACCCTTTCCGCAGGTTTGCCCTTCAGAAGGGCCCCGAGGAGACCGGCTTCTCGAAGGCCACCCTTGAGAGTGGGTTGGATGCCTTCTTCGAGCAATTGACCGTGGAGAACATGGAGGCGCTGGTGTCTCAGGAGATGGGACACCTGAAGCGCCTCGATGCGATGTCGACGAGCAAGGAGGAGCGCTTCACGGATCGTTCCGCCATGGCCATTGGCCCGGATCTCCTGGTGCACATCACGGCCGGGAACATACCTGTCGCCGCCTTGTCCAGCATGGTGTTGGGTTTCCTGATCGGATCGCCGCAATTCGTAAAGTGTGCCAAGGGGACCTCGTTCATCCCAAAGCTCTTTGCCCACTCGATCTACTACGAGGATTCCAAGTTGGGTTCCTGCCTTGAGGTCGCCGAGTGGAAGGGTGGGAACGACACCTTTGAAAAGCCCCTCTTCAAGGAGGCCCAGATGGTGACGGTCATGGGTACTAACCAGACGATCCGCAGCGTTCGGGAACGACTGGATGATCATGTCCGGTTTGTCGGATATGGACACCGCATCAGTTTCGGCCTCGTCATGAAGGAAGCCCTTGAAGGCTTCCTGGCCCATGACACAATCCGTAATACGGCGAAGGATGTGGCGGCATGGGATCAGCTGGGTTGTCTTTCACCCCATGTCATCTACGTGGAGCAGGGAGGCCTGGTAAAGCCTGCGGAGTTTGCGGCAAGGCTGGCAGAGGAGCTGGAGACGATGGAGAAGAAGCAGCCGCGCCGGGAGGTCAGCACGGAGGAATCGGCCACCATCACTTCGATTCGTGGCATGTATGAGATGCGTTCGGCGGACGCGCCGGATGCCACCCAGATCTGGATGAGTGAGGGTTCAACGGCGTGGACCGTGGTTTATGAGGCGGATCCGGCGTGGCAAAGCTCGACCGCCAACCGGTTTGTTTACGTCAAGGCCGTGGATGACCTGGGAGAATTGACCCGGGCACTGGAACCCCAGCGCCACAGCATTTCCACGGTGGGTTATGCGGCGCCGGAGGAACGGGTGGAGGAACTGGCCACCCTGCTGGCAAGGTGGGGTGTGACGCGCCTTTGTCCCTTGGGCAGGATGCAACGCCCGCCGCTGGGCTGGAGGCATGATGGCCGACCGCCCCTTTCGGAATGGGTCACCTGGGTGGACTGGGAGCAGTAGGTCGCATTGGGCTTCGCTTTGAGGGCGGCGCCTGCCAGTCTCGGGTCATGCCCTTCCCTCGCCTGATTCCCTTTCTGATACTCCTTGGTTGCCTCCATCTTCCGGCCGCAGAGGTGCGGTTTCAGGATCGGCAGGTCTGGCATTTCGAGGAGGACGGCGTCTGGATCGACAACGAATTCCCTGCTGCGCGGGTCAATGGCTGCAGGAGGCTTGGTCCCCTTGAGTATGAAATCATCATCCGCCCCGAGAATTCCCCCATCAACCGGAGCCCCTGGTTTGGCTTTCGTATGCGATCCAGGGAGCCGGTGGAGGCCCGGGTGCGACTCCAGTATGTAGGGGCCACCCATCGATATCATCCCAAGGTCAGCCATGACGGTGAAGCCTGGGAGGAGATGGAGGAAGGAAGGATCTCCGTTTCGGGCCGTCGAAGCTTCGCCGATCTCAGCCTATCCCTTTCGGAAAAGCCCCTCTGGATCTCAGCTCAGGAACGCCTTTTATCGGAAGACCTGGACCTTCAGGAACTGGCGAGACGTCTTGGGAGCGAGAACCTGGTAGAAGCCTTTCTCGTCGGTCGGTCGGTCGAAGGACGGGAGATCCGTGGATACACCTTTGGAAACCGTGGGGCGAGGGATCAGCTGGTGATCATCGGTCGGCAGCATCCGCCCGAGGTAACAGGCTCCCTCGGACTGCTCGCCTTTGTGGAGCGATGCCTTGGGTCGGATGATCTGGCCAATTCCTTCAGGGCACGGCATGGGTTCATCGTGATTCCGTTCATCAATGTGGACGGCGTTCACCACGGGCATTGGCGTCACAATCTTCATGGAGTCGATCTTAATCGGGACTGGGACAGATTTGAGCAGCCCGAAACCTACGCAGTCAGGGATGCGATCCTCAGGAAAACGCTGGAGGAGGATCGAAGGGTGGTGTTGTTCTTCGACTTCCATTCCACTTTCAATGACGTGTTCTACACCCAGAAGGATTCCCACCCGACCGAGCCTCCGGATTTCACCCGGAACTGGCTCGAGGCGATTCGAAGTCGGTTTCCGGATTACCCGCTCAGGAGGTCCTCGAGCCATACGGAGGGAGGAAACGTGTCGAAGTCCTGGGCCTACGATGCCTTTGGTTGTCCCTCCATCACCTATGAGTTTGGGGATGGGACGGACCGGAAGAGAATTCAGGAGATCACTGGGGGAGCTGCCGAGGAAATGATGAAGCTTCTGCTGGCGGAAGGGGCCGCCGGGAGGAACTGAGGGCCTTCATGGGTGTTTTACCTGGATGCCATGAAAATGCCATGTGTCGAGGCGAGCGTGTCCATGGTGATTTCACCACCTAATCGGAACGCCATGGAGGATCAGGTCGCCTGGCGCGGAACGGGGCCCAATTCGGTCTTCCCTTCCGCGCCTTCTCTTTTTGCCAGCCCTAGTTGAACTCGATATCCCGCCAAAGCAGCTCTCCGGCGAAGGCTGCGATCATGGCGATGCTGCAGGCGATCTTGCCCAGCGTGCCGGCGAGAAGCCCGACGATGGCACCCACCCCCGCCTTGGAGGCATCCCTCCACTCCCGTCCCCCGATCAGCTCGAAGCTGACGGCGCCGATGAAAGGTCCCAGAATCATGCCGGGCAGGGAGAAGAAAAACCCCACCATAACGCCGATGAAGGCCCCAATGATACCTTTTCGCGTGGCACCGAGCTTCTTGGCGCCCACTACGGCCGCGAGGTGCTCGAGGACGAGGGAAAAGATCGTGATCAGCAGGAGGAGGCCGATCATCCACCAGCTGCTCCCATCCTCCTGGAAGTAGATCTTGTGGCCGACGGCCCCAAGGAGGATGATCGGGGTGCTGGGAATCCCCGGAATAAGGCAGCCCATCAGCCCCACCGTCATGACGAGGAGGGCCAGCCAGAGGCCGATGATTTCCGTAATGCTCACGAGTCAGGATTAGTCTCGGGTCCTGGATCTTGCAATTCCACGAAAAGGCCGGTTTTGCAACCCTTTGCTTTCATGTGAAAATCTTTGACCTTCAACGGTATCGACGTTATGAGAATGCCCGATTGTCTGCGGTTTGCTGTCCGTCCGTGGTTCGTCATTCAGGATACTTGAAGTCGGTATTGTCCGCTTAACACAAACAAGAGTTCTACCATGCCAGTCTATTCATACGTCGCGCGCGACGCTTCCAGTGGAAAAGAGTTTCGCAAGGAGATCGAGGCAGCAAGTGAGTCGGCAGCCTCGGCGGCGCTTCTGAATCGCAACCTCCTCGTTGTCTCCATCCAGGAGAAGGCCAACAAGGGAAAACGCGCTGGAGGCAAGGTCACCCTGGCTGACCAGGTGATCTTCACCCGTCAGCTGGCCACCCTTATCGATGCGGGTATCGCGATGGTCCAATCGCTCCAGGCCCTGGCCGAGCAGACGGACAACAAGGCCATGCAGGACATCATCAAGGATGTCTGCAACCGTGTTGAAGGGGGCGACAATTTTTCGGATGCCCTGAAGAAGCACCCCAAGGTCTTCGACCGTCTCTACACCTCGATGATCGATGCCGGTGAGAAGGGCGGTATGCTGGCCGACATTCTGGATCGTGTGGCTGTCTTCCTTGAGAAACGCCAGAAGATGATCAAGAAGGTCAAGTCGGCGATGATGTATCCGACGATGGTGACGATCGTGGCCATCGGTATCACCATCTTCCTTCTGGTGAAGGTCGTTCCCGTGTTTGCGGGCGTTTTTACGGATTTCGGTGGTGAGCTTCCGAAACCGACCCAGATGCTGATCAACGTCAGTGAGTTTCTTCAGAACAATCTTCTCTTCATTGCCCCGGTGGTGGTGGCCGGCATCTACGCATGGATGTGGTACATCAAGACGCCTCCCGGGCGGGCGTTTTATGACAAGCACCGCATCAAGCTCCCCATTTTCGGAAGTCTGGCGCACAAGATCGTGCTGGCCCGTTTCAGCCGTATATTCTCGTCCATGACCCGGTCGGGTGTCCCGATCCTTGAAGTGCTCAACATCGTCGCCAACACGGCGGGTCACACGCAGATGGAGGCCGCCGTCCGCACCGCCACGACGGACATCGAACGCGGTGAAAACATTTCCCAGTCCCTTTCCAAGCATGACATCTTCCCGGTGATGATCATCCGCATGATGACGGCTGGAGAGCAGACCGGTAACATCGACGCGATGATGGAGAAGGTGGCGGACTTCCTGGACGAGGAGGTGGAGGCCACCCTTGATGGTCTCACCTCACTGATCGAGCCTTTGCTCATCGTGTTCCTGGGTGTCACCGTGGGAACGATCGTGGTTTGTATGTTCATGCCCATCTTCCAGCTGGGTAACCTGGTCAACCAGTAAGGCAATCTCACATCAGGAGATGTTCCTCCTGCAAAGGCGCGTCCCCGTTTCAGGGACGCGCCTTTTTTGGCAACTTTCTGGCTCTCGAAGCGATTTTGCAGGAATGTAACTTTTGATTTGGGCACGAATGGAAGCAAGGTTGTCATCTGCCGGATGAACGAGAAGGACGAAACAGTCAAAGACGACGAGAAAGCTCCGGACTCCCTGCTTGAGGAGATCAGGGAGGTGCTTGGTCGTCTTCCCGCGAAGCGGACCTTTCTGGGGCTGGTTGGAATCTGGTTCCTGATCTTCCAGTTTCTGGGCAACTCCACGAAGGGCTATATCCAGTCGGATTCCCTCTTTGTCTGGCTGAAGATCGCCTATGGAAGTGGCGATGGTGATGATTCGCATGGTTTCCTCATCCCCTTCATCGTTCTGGGTTTCCTCTGGTGGAAACGGGAGACCCTTCTCTCCCTCGACCTGAAGCCGTGGTGGGGTGGACTGGTTTTCCTCGGTCTCGGAAGCCTGGCTCATCTTCTCGGTTATGCCACGCAGATCGTCCACCTTTCGATCGTCGGGATGGTGTGTGGTCTTTACGGACTGACGGGACTGGTCTGGGGCAGGGCCTGGATGAAGAACACCTTCTTTCCTTTTGTCTTGTTTGCCTTCTCGGTTCCGCTGGGGGCCAACGGGGACTTCATCACCTTTCCCTTGAGGATGATCGTAACGACTTCGTCGGTCTGGATCTCGAACGCCTTCATGGGGATAGATGTGGTCCGTGACGGGTCCCGGATCTTTGATCCGTCCGGCACCCTCCAGTATGACGTGGCCCCCGCCTGCAGCGGCATCCGAAGCCTTACCGCCCTGTTCCTTCTTTCGACCGTTCTTGCCATGACCACCCTGAGAAGCTTTTGGCGTCGTGCCGCGCTGATCGGACTGACGATTCCGATCGCCATTGTAGGGAACACCTCGAGGATCGTCGCGGTGATCGTCGCAGGAGAGGCCTTTGGACAGGAAGCTGGAATGAAGGTCCATGATTGGGCTTGGATCTTCACCTATGGAACAGCCCTGGCACTGATCTTTGGACTCTCGATGATCCTGAACCGTCGAAGTCCGACAGCCGAAACAAGATTGAATGATCCACTTCCTGAAGGTGGTGAACCGGACCTGACATGAGCTGGAAGACACCCCAGACACGCCTTTCGGTGGCGGCCTGTGTGATGATGGCCGTGACCACCGTGCTGCTGCTTCGCTTCAGTAATGGCGGACGACTGGAAGACCCGGGTGTGGACTTGAAGGAGGCGGCCGACATGGACCGGTTCGAAGTCGTGATGCCGGAGGAGTTGCTGGGCCAGGAGTTCCGTCGCCTTCCTGTCCATGAGGACGAACTGGGTGCCCTTCCGGCGGACACGTGCTTCGGGAAGCGCCTGTATCTTGGAAAGGAGGATTTTTCCGTGGCGGTCAACGTCGTGGTCATGGGGCGGGACCGCACCAGCATCCACAAGCCGCAGTATTGCCTGACCGGTCAGGGCTGGACGATAACCGGGGTCCAACATGACGAGCTGGAGATCCAAGGCCTTGGTGGAAAGATGCCGATCAAGGTCCTGACCCTTTCGCGAATGGCGGAGATCGAAGGGCGGGAGGTGCCCGTCAGTGGTTTTTTTGCCTACTGGTTTTTTGAAGACAACAAGATCACGACCAGCGACTTTGGGCGTGTCACCTCGATTGCGAAGGCACTGGTTTTCAATGGGGAACTGGAGCGCTGGGCCTATACCAGCTGTCTTGCCCCTTGCAGGGTGGGCACTGAGAAGGAAACCTACGAAAAGCTGAAACAATTCATCGAGGCCCTTGTTCCCACCTTCCAGAAAGCCACGGGGCGCGAGGAAAGCTAGAGATCCAGGCATCATGCTCAAACGCCAGAAACAACTGCGGATCGTCTTCCATCAATTGATGGATGCCGGTCTGCTTGCATTGGGCTTCTGGTGTGCTCATTGCTTCAGGGATCTCTTTCCCAACTCCCTCTTCTCCGGTCTGGCCGTTATCGAGCCCTTCCACGAGTACATGTGGCTTCTGATGATCATCGTTCCCTTTTGCCCGATCCTTCTGGAGATGCAGGGCTTCTATCAGGGGAACTGGCCCCGAGCGGACAGGGTCACGATGTGGAGGCTCTTCAACGGTTGTGTCCTGTCTGTTGTGGGAGTGATCCTTGTCATGTTCCTGCTCAGGATCCAGCTGGCGCGGTCGGTCATCATCCTTTTTGGGGTCACCAGCTACGCTTTCCTCCTGGGGCGGGTCTGGATCATGCACCGCTGTGGCCAGACAGAGTTGGCCCGTTCGCAGAGGGTGCTCAAGCTGGTTCTTGTGGGCACCCGTGCCGAATGTGAAAAGGCCCGACGTGAGGTGTTTGAGAACCGCGGTGAGGACGTGGAGGTTGTTGCTGAGATCGACCTCAGTGAAATGGGGCTGGATCAACTTTCCCGGGTCCTTCATGACACCAGTGCCAATGGAGTCGTCATCATGCCGAGGGAGATTCTTTTTGGAGACATTGAGAAGACGATCCAACTCTGTGAGGTGGAGGGGGTCGAGGTCTGGCTCCAGGCCGATTTTTTCAACACGCAGATCTCAAGAACCTCACTGGATGACCTGCATGGGCGGCCCGTCCTCGTCTTCAGGACGGTTCCGGAACTTTCGTGGCAGGGGTTCGCCAAGCAGCTGATGGACTTCTTCGGAGCCCTGGTCTTCATCCTCCTGACAAGTCCGCTCTGGATCTTCTTCGCCCTTTGGATCAAGTGGTCTTCCCCGGGGCCCATCCTGTTTCGTCAGAAACGCAGTGGCCTGAACGGAAAACCCTTCGTGATGTTGAAATTCCGCTCGATGGTGAACAATGCCGAGCAGACCCGCCATGAGCTAGAGGTGCTGAATGAAATGACCGGCCCGGTCTTCAAGATGGCCGATGACCCCCGGATCACCCCAATTGGCGCCTTCATGAGGAAATACAGCATCGATGAATGGCCCCAGATGCTCAATGTCCTGAGGGGTGAAATGAGTCTTGTTGGCCCCAGGCCCCTCCCGGTGGAGGAGGTCCAGCGGTTCGATGACGTGGCCCACCGCCGACGGTTGAGCGTCAAGCCGGGCCTGACCTGTCTGTGGCAGGTCAGCGGCCGCAATGACGTGTGCGACTT
Organism: uncultured Verrucomicrobiota bacterium; assembly: GCA_964554035.1. Taxonomy (GTDB): domain Bacteria; phylum Verrucomicrobiota; class Verrucomicrobiia; order Limisphaerales; family CAZKNW01; genus CAZKNW01. The sequence continues at coordinate 431 of CAZKNW010000036.1, read as the reverse complement.
CAAGGAATGGGTCCGGCTTGACCTCGAATACATCGACAACTGGTCACTCTGGCTCGATTTCAAGATCCTGGTGAGGACCATCCCCGCCGTCCTCACCGGCAATGGAGCCCGCTGAAAGCCCATTTTCAAAAGGGTGTTTTTGATGGAAAAGAGGGCTTGCAATCAAAAATTTCGATGCATAAAGTCTGCGCCCTTTTTCGGGAGAACCAGCTTCATCGCTGGTTTGGCCCTCGGCCCCGTGGCCGAATGACAGAAGAACCAAAGACAAACCAATATGTCTGTAAAACTGAGACTCAAGCGCATTGGCCAGAAAAACTCGCCGGTGTACCGTGTTGTGGCCACCGACAGCCGCAGCCCGCGCGACGGACGCTTCATCGAGCAGATCGGAACCTTCGACCTGCGCGCCTGCCGCCAGCTGACCGACGAGGCGG
>CAZKNW010000035.1:0-15989 GCA_964554035.1 uncultured Verrucomicrobiota bacterium | reverse complement strand
GTTCATCCGGACTCCTCCGTCTTCGGAACGGCGTGTTCTCCACCTTCGGCAGCGAACAGGGGCTCTCCGGAAGCCGGGTCACCTCCATCATCGAGGACCGCGAAGGCATCCTCTGGGTTGGAACGCGGGGCGGAGGACTCAACCGCATCAGCAAGAGCCAGTTCGACATCTTCAAGCCGCTCCCGGGAAAGCGGGAGGTGGAGATCCAGTCGATCACCACGGATGCGGATGATTCCATCTGGATCGGCACCGATGGCGCAGGACTCTTCCAGATCACCGGCGGTGAAACCAACACCTTCAACCGGTCGAAGGGACTGAACTCCTCCAGCATCCGCGCCGTTCTCGTCGACCGGTCCGGGACCGTCTGGGCGGGATCAGCCCAGAACGGACTCTACTACATGCGGAACGGACGCTTCCGTTCCGCCAGGAAGGAATTCAACCTCTCTGCCGACAGGATCCCGCAGCAGATCCGCTCCCTCTACCAGGATTCCGAAGGCATCCTATGGATCGGGGATCAGGAACTCGGGCTCTTCCGCCACGACGGCGAAACCTTTTCATCCTTCTCGGATGCACCTGACAAGGGCGGCAGCCTTCCCAATCCGGATATCCGCGCCATACTCAAGGACCAGAAGGGCATCCTCTGGGTCGGAACCGGTGGTGGAGGCCTGTCCCGTTACATCGATGGACATTGGGAAACGGTGACGACCCGTGACGGGCTCCCCAGCAACTTCGTCAACTGCCTGTATGAGGATGAGCTTGGCAACATCTGGGTGGGCACCATGGCCGGACTGGGACTGGTGAGGCTGGATGCACCTCGGCTGGTCCCGTCCAACGCACTGCCCATCCGGTCCATCTACCAGATCTTCGAAGACCAGCAGAACAACCTCTGGATCGGCGCGGCCGAGGGCATCCTGAGGGTACGCAGGGCCGATGTCCTGAGCTACATCGAAGGCATCGCCCAAGGCTCACTCATCCCCTCGGTCCTCTATGACGAACGGGATGGACTCAACTCGAGCGAGTGCAACGGCCCGTTCCAGCCCTTCGGCGCCCAGACCCGGGACGGCAGCCTGCTGTTCCCCACCGGCAACTGGATCTCCTCCATCCAGCCCGGCCAACTGCAGGTCAACGAGCGCCCACCCAAGGTCGTGATCGAGTCCCTGAAGGTCAATGGGGTGGACTTCTCCACGCGGGGAAGGATCCAGCTTTCCCACAAGGCCGACTCCATCCTGATCTACTACAACGGACTCAGCTACGCCTCACCGGGCAGGACGCGGTTCCGCTACCGCCTGGATCCCGTGGAGACCGACTGGGTGGAGGCGCCGCCCAACAAGAAGGTGGCCCAGTACGACGCGCTTCCCCCGGGCGAATACACCTTCCGCGTGATCGCCGCCAACAAGGACAACCTCTGGAACGAGACCGGCCAGACCCTGAGGTTCACCATCCTTCCGCCCTTCTGGGTTTCCTGGTGGTTCCTCAGTGCCTGCGTTGCTGGCGTGGTGTTCGCTGCCCGGTATCTCTCCTTCACGGAACTTCGAGGACGGCTTCATGCGGCGGCTCAGGAGCACGCCCTTGAGGCGGAACGGGCCAGGATCGCCAAGGACATGCATGACGACATCGGAGCCAGTCTGACCCAGATCAGCCTGCTCACCGAGGTCCTGCAGCGGCATGAGTCCTTCCCGGACAAGGAACGCGCCATGGCCGAGCAAATCGCCTCCAAGGCACGCGAGACCACCCAGAAGGTGGACGAGATCGTCTGGGCCGTGAACCCGAAGAACGACACCCTGGACCGGCTCGCCTCCTACATCGTGCACCTGGGTGAGGAGTTCTTCGAATACTCTGAAATCCGCTGCCGCCTCGACATCCCGTCAACGGTTCCATCGAGGCCCCTTTCCTCCGACATTCGTCACAACGTGGTGATGGCCATCAAGGAGGCGCTGAACAACGCCCAGAAATACTCCAGCGCGAAGGAGATCTGGATCCTGATGAAGGTGGCGTCCAGTTCCTTTGAGATCGAGGTCAAGGACGACGGCACCGGCTTCGACGTCGGGGAGACCTTCCCCAACGGCAACGGACTGCAGAACATGAGAAAGAGGATCGAGGAGGTCGGTGGAGAGTTCCACCTCAGCTCCATCAGGGACGAGGGCACTTGCGTCCGGATCCGGGTGCCCCACTAGGCCCCGCCTCATGATGGCGTACCGATCCGGCCGATTTAAAGACTGACAGCCGCTGTGGCTTTCGCATTAATTCGCCCATGCATTTCCCCCGTGGTTTGACTCATTGTGGCCTCGCACTCTCCCTGATTGCCGGACTGCTCCCCCTCGACAAGACGCTCGCAGGCGAAAAATCCCTAAAGTGGGAGATCAAGGCGCTCACCGTTGATGGCAACGAAGGCATCGACATCGCCGACTTCAACGGGGATGGAAAGCTGGATGTCGTGGCTGGGCGGAACTGGTATGCGGCACCGGACTACGTGGCCCGCCCGGTCCGGACCATCGAGGACTGGAACGGCTATGTGGAGAGCAACGGAGACTTTGTCCATGACGTCAACGGCGATGGACGCCCCGACGTCATTGCCGGCTCCTTCCTCGGCACGGAGGTCCACTGGTTCGAGAATCCGGGTGGCAAGGACCTGGAGATGGGCAAGATGTGGCCGAAGCACGTGCTCAAGGACACCGGTTACAGCAAGAACGAGGGACAGCTGATGCACGACATCGATGGCGATGGGGTCAAGGAATGGTGCGTCAACAGCTGGGACAAGAAGAACGACACCGTGGTCTGGCGCATGACCACGGAGGAACGTGAGGTCGAGGTCAAGAAGGGCAACAAGATGGTCAAGCAGAAGCAGACCGTGCCCAGCCTCAAGGGCCATGTCATCGGCAAGGGCCACAATGGTCACGGTCTCGGGTTCGGAGACATCAACGGGGACGGGCTCGAGGACATCCTCTTCGAGGGTGGCTGGTTCGAGCAACCCAAGGCCGGACCATGGTCAGGCGAATGGACGCTCCACCCGGACTGGGGCTACCATGCCAGCGTTCCGATGCTGGTCCGTGACATGAACAAGGACGGCCGCAACGACATCATCATCGGTCTTGGCCATGGATTCGGCCTCCACCTGTGGGAGCAGCTTGAGCCCAAGGATGGCAAGACGCAGTGGAAGGAAAAGACGATCGACAACTCCTTCTCACAACCACATGCCCTCCACTTTGCGGATCTTGATGAGGACGGGAACGATGAACTGATCTCAGGCAAGCGGGTCTATGCCCACAACGGACGTGACCCGGGCGGCACCGAGCCCCCCTGCATCTACTACTTCACCTGGGATCCCAAGACCCTGAAGTTCACGCGTCACAAGATCGAGGAGGGAACTGTGGGAATCGGGTTGCAGATCCGCACCGCAGACCTGGATGGGGATGGTCGTCTCGACATCGCCGTGGCCGGCAAGAGCGGAACGCACCTGCTCTTCAACAGGGGATTCTGATCCCCTTCCAGCTGGACGCGCGCCGGGCCGGGCGCTCAGGAAAAGTATTTGCCCAGCTTGTGGATCGCCGTCTGGCGATTGATGTTGATCGGGTGCTGGGCAAGGATCTGGTACTTCTGGTTCAGGTCGGGCGCCTCATCACCCAGCTGAAGCATCGCCTCCATGCAACTGACCGCATCCTGAGCGGCGTTGTCGAAGAAGTTGTCCTCGGAAAGGAGGCTGGGGTCGTCCCAGATCCTTTGCAGGCAGGTCCTGAGGGCCTTCTTGGCTTCGGAGGACTTGGTCAGGGCCATGGCCTGAAAGAACTTTTCACCCTTCCCCGTGGGAATCTCATGCACCACCTCCACAAGCCATTCGAGAGCCTCGGCTTCCGGCAGCTTTCTCGGGATCCACGCGGCAATGGCACCCCAGCATTCAATGTCCCCGTTCTTCATGATGAAGCGGTAGACATCCGGCAGGTAATCGAAGGTGGCCTCGGTCACCGCATGGCAGAAATCCAGTTTCTCGCCATCGCCCCAGCCCTCCCAGTCGGCTGCCAGCTCATCAAGCGAAATGGAGGCTGAACCATCACGGAACTTGGATTCCGTGACCTTCATGTCCATGAGCGGGTCCTCAAAATGCCGGGACCATCGGGTTTCTCTTACCAATTCCATGTGGGTCGTGACTTCAACGGGCTTCCTGTCAAAAGGGGGCGAAGGCTAGCTTTCAGATCTCTCATGACAATCCGAAAACGTCCCGAAGTTGTTCACATCTGGGACAGTCCCTGAGAATTCCTACTGCGTTTCCCCACGGGTCACGTGCATGAAGACCTCTTCCAGACCGATCTCGTCCTCACGCAACCCGGTCAGCTTCAAACCGTTACCCACAATCAGGGAAGCCAGCTCCGAGGGATCCGCGTCCATGTCCGACAGCTCAACACGGATCTGGCCGTCCATCTCCTCCACCTCGCCCACGTAGGGCTGCTCCCGGATGAGGGTGATGGCGCGCTCCACCTCGTCGCGGACCGAGACCCAGAAGACGTTTCCGGACTGTAGCTGCTCCTGGGCACCACGGACAGGCCCTGAATAGATGAGCTGCCCCTTCTCAATGATGGCCACGCGGTTGCAGAGGCTCTGCAGCTCACTCAGGATATGGGAGGAGATGATGATGGTCTTCCCCATCCTCTGGAGCTCCTCCAGGATCGCCATCATCTCGATCCGCGCCCTCGGGTCCAGCCCACTGGCCGGCTCGTCCAGCAGCAGCAGCTTGGGATCGTGGATCAGGACCCTGGCCAGTCCGAGACGTTGTTGCATACCCCGGCTGAGGGCACCGATCAGGGCCCCCTTCTTCTCCGAAAGCCCCACCAACTCCAGGACATCCACCACCGTCTTTTCACGCTTGGCCGTCGGGATCTTGTAACAGGCACCGAAGAAATCGAGGTACTCGGTCACCTCCATGTCCTTGTAGACACCAAAGAAGTCAGGCATGTAGCCGATCACATGACGGACCGCATCCGCCTCGGCCACCACGTCATGGCCCAGCACGCGTGCATGCCCCGAGGTCGGGGTGAGGAAGGTGGCAAGGATGCGAAGGGTGGTCGTCTTGCCCGCTCCGTTCGACCCGATGAATCCAAACAGGTCCCCCTGGTTGACGGTCAGGTCCAGGTCGCGGAGCGCGATCATGTCGCCGTAAGCCCGGGTCAACCCCTTGGTCTCAACGGCCGGAACCAGCGGAACCACGGGGGGAGGGGCGGTGGAAGTGGACACCTCGGGTGCGACCGGCACCGCAGACTCAACAGATTCAGGTTCTTTTTCCTCAGGCATGATCGTGTCCTCTCATTGGCTTCCCCCCTGTGCCACCACCCGATACAGGGTGCGCACGGAGGCCCGCCGCGGGTTGAACTGGTGCATCGCCACGGTGGGACGGGATTCCTCGGCCCAGGCCATGACAATGGCCCTGTCCCGCTCCAGTGCGGCACCCCTCCTCTTGTGGAGCAGGTGTCCGACTCCGGCGTCCCGCTCCGATGCAAACTCGTTTCGATGACCGTTGAAACCCTGTTCCTCCAGCTGCCTCTCGACGTTGCCGTTGACCAGGGAGGCCGCCATCACCGCATCCTTGGCATCCTTCAGCAAGGTGTAATTCATCCGGCCAAAAGCCGAACCACGCTGGTTGGCCGCCTGTGAAAACTCAGTCGTGACCGTCGATAGGAACTGGTCTGTCATGCTTCCCCCGTTCAGGCTGAGATCCAGAGGGTGAATCTCCCCGGGCGCCAGGGTTCCAACATCGAAGAACCGGTTCCTCACGAAGACCCGGACACCCTCCATCTTTTCATCAGAGAGGTTTCTCACGCTCCCCGTGATCTTGTTACCCTCCACCCGGACCTCGGCCACCAGGGGAGCCGCTCCGGATTCCCACCAGTCCGTCACGAACATCTGGCTGGTCCAGACAGGCACGAAGATATCCCCCATGAAGCCGTCACCCGCATGGGTCACCGAACTGGTGCCGGAATCCAGTCCCGAGGAACCGTAGATGGTGAACTCTCCGCGGATCGCGGCAAAGCGCTGGGTGGATCGAAATTCATAGCGGGAGTTGGCGGGTGAATAGACGGAGCCATAGGTCCTCCCCTTCTTGAGTGCCTTGTCCCCCTGCCCGATCACGTCCACCACATGCACCTCGTTCCACTCGATCTCCCCTGCACGCAGGGCGAAACCGATCCAGTAGATCAGGACCGAAAAAAGAACGACATAGGTGGGAAAGGTGATCCAGGTCAGCATCTGCCGGTTCAGCTTCTTCAGGATGAAGTAGTCGAGGGGACCAATCACGACCAGGTAGCCCACCAGTAGCAGGAACAGCCATTCCACCGGGAGCTTCTTCACCTGCCGACTGTCCACGAGGTAGCCAAGGACGCCATCCAGAGACTGGTTGTTGGCGTAGTAGGAATTGGGAAGGTCTTCCATCGAATAGCTTGGAAGCTCAAAGACCGAGGCCCAGAACCACTCTCGGTTGGTCCAGCTGCGGACGGGTTCGCGCTCCGGGCTGAAGGCCAATGCGGTCACGTTCCCCAATCCCTGGGCGTGGGTCATGATGACCCCGGCTTCACCGGATCCCTTTTCAACACACTTGACGATCGGAAAACCACCGGCCTCACGAAACTTGCTGTCCGCCTTGATCTTCGCCACCTCCGATTCCTTCCACTTGCGCACCGGCTTCCAGTACTCGTCTTCCGTGCCGGAAGGTCTTCCGATGGCATAGTCCACCAGTTGCGAAGGATTGCCCTCCGTCATCCCGTCCACCGTGCAGGGAAGGATCGCGGCAAGCCAGGGAGTGCCACTGACATCGGTCGCCTGTTCAATGCCCACCACCAGGTTGCCACCACCATTGAGCCATGAAAGGAGGGCCTCCACCTGTGGCGTCGAAAGGTTCAGGGCCTGGCTCGAACTCAGGTAAAGCCCGCTCAGGCCGCCCAGCGCAATGGGGTTGTCGGGAAAAAGCGAAGGCTGCATGCGCGCCACCACCGGCTGCATCGACTTCCAGTCACTGGCCACCTTCGGCAGGACCGGAGATCCGCGGTAGGTCCGGCCAAGGGAACCCACGATCATGCCCTTCCAACCCGCGTTGTTGGAGGGGGCAATCTCCTCATGCTCCGCGAGGACACGGCCCTTCTCATTGCGCAGCCGGATGCTCCAGCGGGCGTAGTTGCCTCCCCCATGATAGACAGGGATGGTCAATCGCTTGCGGGTGTTGGTGGGAAGCTCCACGACCGTCCTTCGTAGGATGGAATTGCCGATCGAGCCGGCGGTAACCTCAATGACCCCGGTGAAGCCGGGTCCGTCATGATGCACCTCGATGCCCATTGGAAACCAGTTTCCAGCACGGACCACACCTGCCTGGCTGTCACCGTAGCCCACGAAGACGTCGAACTGCATCGCGGCAAGCGAACGTCCTGAAGAGGTCACGAACAGGATCAGGGCCAGCAGCAGCAGCAGGTTCCGCCCGGCTGGAAGGCGATTCACGATTCTATATGGATGGACTCCTCCTTGAATTGGACCTCTCGGCATCGGTCTCTTTGGGTTATGGGGCAAAGTAATCACGTGCCTTGGGGCTGCGCAACCTGATTCTAGGATTCGGCCTGCGATATTGTCCGGGGTAAAGGGCTCATTTCGGTGCTTTTCCGTAACCATCCGGCCCCGTAGGATGTTTGAACAACGAACCCGAGCAATTACGTCACTATCGGTATGAAATCATTCTTGTCGCGACTCCTGATTCTTTCAGCCCTTCTTCCACTTTCCTCCCAGGCCCAGGATTGGACCCGCTTCCGTGGCCCCAACGGCACCGGCATCAGCGAGGCCAGGACCATCCCCACCCAATGGTCCAAATCCGACTTCAACTGGAAGGCGGAACTTCCCTCTCAGGGACATTCCTCTCCTGTCATCTGGGGCGACAAGATCTTCCTCACCAGCGAACGCGCAGGCGAGCCCGGCACGGTCATCTACGCCATGAGCACCGATGGCGGCAGGATGCTCTGGCAGCACGAATTTGAATTCGGGTCGTTCAGGAAACACAAGTACAACAGCTTTGCCTCCTCCACACCGACCGTCGACAAGGACCGCGTCTATGTCATGTGGATGACTCCGGAGGAATTCAACGTCACCGCCTTCACCCACTCCGGAGAGAAGGTCTGGCAGCAGGGTTTCGGCAGCTACTCCAGCCAGCACGGACTCGGATCCTCCCCCATCCTCTTCGATGGCAAGCTCATCATTCCCAATGAGCAGCTGGGCGACAGCTTCATCGTGGCTCTCGATCCCGCCACCGGAAAGACCCTCTGGAAATGTCCCCGCACGATCTCCAACCAGACCGCTTATTCCACCCCGGTGATCTACACGCCCGCCTCAGGCAAGCCCATGCTCATCGCCAACAGCCGCGCGCATGGCATTGCCGGCATCGATCCCTCCACCGGCAAGGCACTCTGGGACTATCCCGATGCCTTCAACAAGCGCAGCTGCAGCTCCCCGGTCATCGCGGGTGATGTCATCCTTGGCACCTGCGGCAGCGGCGGAGGCGGACGCTACATCGTGGCGGTGAAGCCCGGCGACAGCACTGGCGCCAAGGCCTCCCTGGCATGGAAGTTCACCCGCAACTCCCAGTCGCCCTATGTGCCCACCAGCATCTATCGCGATGGCTACATCTACATCATCAACGACGACGGCTTCGGCACCTGTCTCGAGGCCAAGTCCGGCAAGGAAATCTGGAGCGAGCGCCTGAACGCCCGCTTCTTCGGTTCCCCTGTCTGGGTGGATGGACGTCTCTTTGCCGGTTCGACGACCGGTGAGGTCGTCGTGCTGGCCGCCTCCCCCGAGTTCAAGGAACTGGCCCGAAACGACCTCGGAGAAAACATCCAGAGCACGCCTGCCATTTCCGATGGCGTGATGTATGTCCGCACGAGCAACCATCTCTACAGCATCGGCGGGAAGAAGTGAGTTTCGATTTCACGATTTCGTCGGGGATCCATCAGGAGATCCTCAAGCACTGCCAGGCCTCGTTACCCAACGAGGCCTGCGGCTTTTTGGCCCGTGACATCCACACGCAGGAGCAGCACTTCCACCCGATCGGCAATGACGCCGCCTCGCCAAGGTTCTTCTCCATGAACCCCAAGGAACAGCTCCGCGCCGAACGCGCCATGGAGGAGACAGGGCAGCAACTCGAAGCCATCGTCCACTCCCATCCCCTGAGCGAGGCCTTCCCCTCCAGGACCGATCTGAAACAGGCTCACTGGCCGGAAAGCGATGAACTGATTCATCCCGGAATCCCATGGCTGATCATTTCATTGGAAGATCCGGACAAGCCATCAATGAGGGTTTTCCTAATGAAGGGGGACAACCATCCGGACGATATTGAGGAAGGAAAGGTTGTTGGACTTGAATAAGGAAGGCAGGAAAACAGGAAGGCTCCATATTTCATATTCTTCTCCCGAAGCTTTGAAGTTGGGCCTCTTGGCAAGAGGCCCCTACCCATGTGGTAGGGACGCATCGCCGCAGGCGTCCCTCTTCGTCTTACTCCTCTTTTCTCAATCTGCCCGTCCCGGCACTGCGGTGACGTCCATCGGCGTCATCCGTGGATGAGTCATCTGCGGATGGCATCCCCTCTTTTGCCCTTGAGGTGGCCGGTGGGATGTCGGAAGTTCTTCGGCTTTATGAATGTCTTTGAAGAATTGCGCTGGCGTGGACTGGTGGCCGACTGCACGGATGCGGAAGGACTGCAGAAGAAACTTTCTGAAGGTCCCGTCGCCCTCTATGCAGGGTTCGACCCGACCGCCGACAGTCTTCATGTCGGCAACCTGGTTCCCCTGCTCGGTCTGCGGCGCTTCCAGCTGGGCGGCCACAAGCCCATCGCCCTGGCCGGTGGCGCCACCGGCATGATCGGCGATCCCAGCGGCAAGTCGGCCGAGCGCAACCTCCTGACCCGCGACCAGCTGACCCACAACATCAACCAGGTGAAGGAGCAGTTGAAGCGCCTCCTCGACTTCGAGGCCGAGGGCAATGCCGCCGAACTGGTCGACAATGCGGACTGGACCGCCGGGATCACCTTCCTCGATTTCCTGCGTGATGTCGGAAAGAACTTCACGGTCAACATGATGGTCGCCAAGGAAAGCGTGCGCGCCCGCATGCAGGACCGTGAGGTGGGCATCAGCTACACGGAGTTCAGCTACATGCTGCTCCAGGCCCACGACTTCTACCACCTCTGCAAGGAGAAGCAGTGCTTCCTGCAGATCGGGGGAAGCGACCAGTGGGGCAACATCACCGCAGGCATCGAGCTGAGCCGCAAGAAGCTTGGCGAGACCGTCTTCGGCCTGACCCTTCCGCTCATCATGAACGCGGACGGCTCCAAGTTCGGCAAGACCGCGGCCGGTGCCGTCTGGCTCGATCCGGAGCGCACCAGCGTCTACCGCTTCTACCAGTTCTGGATCAACACCGATGACCGGGACGTGGTCCGTTACCTGAAATACTTCACCTTCCTGACGGAGGAGGAGATCGGAGAACTCGAGAAGCAGCACGAGGAGAACCCGGGAAGGCGCGAGGCCCATCGTGCCCTGGCCTGCGAGGTGACCCGTCTCATCCATGGCGAAGAGGCGCTGCAGGATGCCATCAAGGCCAGCAAGATCCTCTTCGGGGGAGGCCTCGAGGACATCTCGGAAAGGCTTTTCCAGGATGTGGTCGGCGAGATTCCCACCAAGGAGATCGGAAAGGCCGGGTTCGAAGGAGAAGGACTGCTGATCAGCGATGCCCTCGTCGCCGCCGGCCTTTGTTCCTCCAAGGGCGACGCAAGACGTTCCATCCAGGGTGGCGGCATGTATCTCAACAACGATCGCATCGAGTCACCCGAGGACAAGGTCGACGCCTCCAGGCTGCTCTTCGGGAAGCACCTGCTGCTCCGCAAGGGCAAGAAGAACTACACCGTGCTGACCGCCGTCTGATCATCCGGCTTCCGCAATGCATCCCATCGCCTTTCATCTTGGAGACCTCGCCGTCCACTGGTACGGCATCTTCATGGCCACCGGCCTCCTGGTCGGGCTGTGGACGGCGAATCGCAGGGCGCTGAGGGAGAACGTCTCACCGGAACTGGTCACCGACGCCGGCATGTGGATCATGGCCGGCGCGGTCATCGGTGCACGGCTCTTCTTCATCGTCACCCACTGGGAACAGGAGTTTGCCGGACAACCCCTCTCGAAGATGATCTTCATCCGGGCAGGCTTCGTCTTCTATGGCGGACTGATCGGGGCCTCGCTGGCCTTCATCCTCTTCACACGGAAGAAGAAGGTGTCGCTCTGGAAGTTCGCCGACATCATGGCACCCAGCGTCCCCTTGGGTCATGCCTTCGGGAGGATCGGCTGCGTGATGACCGGCTGCTGCCATGGAAAGGCCTGCGAACTCCCATGGGCGATCACCTATCCCGATGGACATTCCACACACCCGCATGCCGTCCATCCCACCCAGATCTACGAGGCCATCCTGCTGGTGGGGCTCTACTTCTTCCTGATCTGGCTCTGGAAGAGGAAGAAATTTGATGGGCACGTCTTTTCCATCTACCTGCTCATCTACGCCTGCCTTCGGGCCTTCGTCGAACTGTTCCGGGGAGACTACCCCAAGGAGAACATGATCGGCCTGCTGACGCCCGGACAGGTGACCGGCATGGTGATCTTCGTCACCGGCCTCATCCTCTTCTTCAAGCTTCCCCGGAAGCTCGAGAAGATCCCCTCCGAGGCGAAACCAAACTCACCATGAGCACGGAGGAAGAACCCCAGGAGGAACGGACCGAGCACATCACGGTCGAGCGTTCCCTCCTCAAGACCCGCCTTGATGCCTTCCTCGCCACGGAATTTCCCGCCGTATCACGCGGGAGCTTCCAGCGGCTCATCAAGGAAGGACACGTCCAGGTGGACGGGGAACGGGTGAAACCGACCCATACCCCAAGGGCCGGACAGGTCATCCGCGTGCACTTCCCTCCTCCAAAGACCTTTGAGGCCACGCCGAAGGACATCCCCCTCGACATCCTTTTCGAGGACGAGCACCTGATCGTCATCAACAAGCAGGCCGGGCTCCTCGTGCATGTGGCGTCCGGCGATGAGGAGGAAACGCTCGTCAATGCACTGGTCCACCATTGCGAGGGCCAGCTCAGCGGGGTCGGTGGCGTGGCCCGCCCTGGCATTGTGCATCGGCTTGATCGCGACACCTCGGGATGCATCGTTTCCGCCAAGCATGACGAGGCGCACCTCGGCCTGAGCAAGCAATTTGCCGATCGTGGCGTGAAGAAGATCTATCATGCCATCACCTGCGGCAACATGCGGAATGACAAGGGGACCATCGATGCCCCGATCGCCCGTCATTCCAACCACCGGATGTGCATGGTCGTGCCGAGGGATGGTGGCGGCAAGGATGCACGGACGAGCTATAAGGTGATCAAGCAACTGCGCGAAGCCACACTGGTCGAAGTCACCCTACACACCGGACGGACCCACCAGATCCGCGTCCACTTCAAGCACATCGGTTTTCCACTGGCCGGGGACGACATCTACGCGAAGAGGCAGAACAAGCACCTCAGGGAATTCACCGGATACAGCGCACCCAGGCAGATGCTGCATTCGAACACCCTCGGCTTCACGCATCCCGTCACAGGAAGGAAGATCGAATGCACCGCGCCGCATCCCCCTGACTTCGAGGAGGCGCTTTCGCAACTGGCCTTCCCCTGGGAGGAGCCATCCGCTCAGTGAGGCTGCGCTGAAAACGCCACGCCTTCGATCAGCCAGTTTCCCCCGTCGGCCGCCAGATAGGCATGGCCGGTTTCTTCAGGAAGCCAATCCGATCCCGTCATCAGCTGTTTCGGAGAACCCGTCCAACGGAACAGGCCACTTCCATCGAAAGAAAGCCGCAAGGAGATTTCATCCCTTGAAGAAGAGTCCATTTCAAGCACCAGTTCATGCACCTCGTTGTTCCTGAAGACACGATCTGAATGAAGTGGTTCCACCAAACCTGCTCCTTCATCCAGCGCCACTCCGGAAAGCACAAACTTGCCCTGCGGCGCATCCACAAAGACCCGACAATACCGGTCGCCGACAGGCAGCAGGAACGAAAATGACTTCCCATTGAAAAGCTTCCTGAGTTGGACCTTCAGCCGGTATTGCCCACCGGACACATCGATGGGAAGCCGGAGATGGGACACCTTTCCCGGAGGACTCCCGATCCGGTCACGATTCAGTATCCACCTTCCGGTATCCGGATGGGAACGATCCGCAAGGATCCCCGGAACGAGATCCTCCCAACCTGCCTCCGCCGCGGCCATGGAATCCGCCTCGTCGTAGAGAAGCGACCAGCGCAAGGCACGAAAATCTCGATCCGTCAGGGTCTTCTCTTCGATCAGTCGCCGTTGCTCGGACCTGAGATAAAGAAGACTGAAGAAGTAGGTGTAGCAGGCGACCACCAAGCCGATCAGAAAGACTGTCACCGCCGCCTTGTTGCGATTGGTGAAGAGATAGATCCTTCGTCGCAGGGAGGGGCGTTCCACACTGGTGGCATAGCCCTCGGAAAAGGCACCCACGTCTGCGGACAACTGAAGGACCGTCGCATATCGTTCCGTCGACGTGACGGCCATGGCCCGGTTCACCGCGGCGACCAGGCTCGATGGAACTCGATTTTCATGGCAATGCTTCAGCCTGGCATCTTCCTCAAGGGGAATAGGAGTCCTTTGCCCCTTTTCGATCCTCTCCAGCAATTCTGGAAGTGCACCTCCTTCAAAGGGAGGACGAAGCGTCAGGATGGCCTGAAGGATCCCACCCAAGGAATAGATGTCCGTGCAGGGACCGATGTCCTCATTGTGACCCAGTGCCTGCTCAGGCGCCATGTAGAGGGGCGTCCCCAGAATCTGCCCTTCCAGGGTCAGGTCGGAACCCGTTTGGTCAACCAAAGGGGACGAGGCATTTATCTCCTCTTCAACCTCATCCGGTTCCTCCAACAACTTGGCAAGCCCCCAATCCATCAGGAGCACTTCACCGAATTCCCCGACCATGATGTTGTCCGGCTTGAGGTCCCGATGCACCACGCCCCGGGAATGGGCAAAGGCAACGGCATCACAGACCTTCCGGAACACGCCAAGCAGGGTCGAAAGAGGATGGCTCGCGACGCACTCCTCGTCTCCCTCCCTGATCCCGGTCAATATCGACTGAAGCGTCCTGCCCTTGACCAGCTTCATGGTGTAGAAGGGTCTGCCATCCCGCGTCGTTCCAATCTCATGGATCGGAACAATGTTGGGATGCTCCAGGCGCGCAAGGACGAGGGCTTCCCGGCGGAAGCGGGCGATTGAAGTCCTGGATGCCCCCGGAAGGATCACCTTCATCGCCAAGTCCCTGTCGAGACTTCGATCCCGCGCACGAAGCACCATGCCCATCCCTCCCCTTCCAATGGGCTCCCCGATCTCATGGTCAACGGCCTCAACCTGGTCCACGTCGGCCCCGTGCTGCGAAGCCTCCCCAAAGGTCACCTCCATCGAAAACTCCTTCCCTTCTCCAAGGGCCGTCTCTGTGGTGGCGTTGGGATCCGCCCCCTTGTTGTTGTCTCCGGTTGAACTCAAGCTCCGCGGAATCTACACGGGTCTCCGGAAGTCTCCCATCCCGAATTCGTAAAGGTGAACAACCAATCCTTGCCATCAGGGATTTCGTCGCGAGTATCGGTGCCCGTTCTTCCACTGCCAATCCCATCGAAATCATGTTCAAGAACCTGCTCTTCGGCAACACCCCCGCCGAAACCTTCTGGTCCGTCATCGATGAAGCCCGTTCCGGTTCCAACTCCACCAACGAAACATGCAATCAGGTCAGCCTGATCCTGCAATCCAGGAAGTTGAAGGAGATTGAAAAATTTCACGAGGGCTTCTGGATGGCCTTCGAGCAGGCGCTCTCGCCGGGATTCACCGCAGCCACCCATCTCATCAGTGGAGGCAACACGCGTTTCAAGCTGATGGATCTCTTCAACTGGCTGGTCCTCCAGGGAAAGGACCACTTCGAAAAGGTCATGGAGGATCCGGAAGTCCTCGTGGACTTCGACCTTGAAACCACCTTCCCTGAACCCGGGTTCCTGGAGGTCGCCTTTGAAGCCGCAGACAAGGCCCATGGTGAGGAACTGGACGCCACACCCATCAATCCCGCCACCCTCATGATGGAGATGCTGACCGACGGAAGGATGGCCGCCATCAAGCAGATGAAGGATGCCGCCCAGGACCATTTCCCCAGGCTGGCGGAACGCTTCTGGGATGAGGAGGTCGAGGCCGCCGAGGCAGAGCAAGCCGCATCAAGGCGTGGCAACCTCAATGACCAATTGGCCGCCAAGGCAGAGGAGGGAAACATCATGGCCTGCCAGACCTTGGGTTCCGTCTATTACAACGGCAACGGCACCACACCTTCCGACCCCGCCAAGGCCAGGCACTACTTCGGACTGGGTGCGGAAGCAGGAGATCCCGTGTGCCAGGTGGTCTATGGCAAGATGTTCATCGATGGAGACGGTGGCGAAAAGGCACCCGAGGTCGGCGCCGGCTGGATCAGGAAAGCCTCCGACCAGGGCTCTCCCGACGCCATCTTCGAGTATGCCATCCTCCTGTTGAACGGAATCGGGGTGGATGCCGCACCCGACCGGGCCATCGAACTGCTCCAACATGCGGACAAAGAGGGTCAGACCGATGCCACGGTGATTCTCAGCACCTTCTACAGCAGCGGAGAACACCTTGAGAAGGATGAGGAAAAGGCGGCCGAATACCTGAAGCGGGCCGCCCAGGCAGGCAACCCTCGCGCCTTCTTCACCCTGGGCTGCAACAGCATGGATGCGGGTGAGGATCGGTATGCCTTTGCCTCCTTCAAAAAGGGCGCGGATGCCGGTGACGTGGATTGCCTCTCCATGCTGGGGTTCTGCCACATGCAGTGCAAAGGCACTGCCCCTGATCCGGAAAAGGCCTTTGCATGCATATCCGAGGCGGCATCACTCGGCTCGATGGAGGC
>CAZKNW010000034.1:0-16420 GCA_964554035.1 uncultured Verrucomicrobiota bacterium | reverse complement strand
CGCTGTCTCGCATACTTCGACGAAGATCAGTTCTGCGTTCAATGAGAGATCCCTAAGGCTCTCGCTCCCTGGGTAGCTTAGATCGTTGAAATACACTTGATACCAGCCAGAAGGAAGCATGGCACCAACCACTGGAGACTCTGGATCCTCCTCACCGACTTCTGTTTCACGAAGGCCAAGATCGCCATGGACCTCTTGGATCGGTTTCCCTCGTATTGCGATTGTTCCTGCATTGAATCCCATGGCTAGCGCCGCACCAGCGGAGAGGATTAATAAATTACGGTTT
Source organism: uncultured Verrucomicrobiota bacterium (assembly GCA_964554035.1). Taxonomy (GTDB): domain Bacteria; phylum Verrucomicrobiota; class Verrucomicrobiia; order Limisphaerales; family CAZKNW01; genus CAZKNW01. Next base: position 16,134 of record CAZKNW010000034.1, on the reverse strand, counting down.
TATCCCCTTGCCCTTTCACCGCTCTACTTGCCGGAAAAATGTGCGAGTTTGCCTTTGTTTCTGACCCACTTCGGAATCGTCATGGGAGAAAGGGAGGGAGGTAAACACTCAAATACCCCAAGGACCCCAAAGACGAATGAAAACCCTGAAGTTTGGAGTGGGGCCTCTTGGCAAGAGGCCCCTACGCTATTCAGGCAGGACCACGTTTCCCGAACCAATTCAATCATCTGCGTCCATCCGCGCCATCTGCGGATCAGGCCTCCTGCTCGACTTCCATGCGCTCGAAGCGTTCCTCGATGAAGGTGGTGTTCTGGATGCGGGCCAACTGGGCGTAGATGCCGTCCTGATCGATGAGTTCCTCATGGCTGCCCCGCTCGGCGATCCTTCCGGACTTGATGACCAGGATCTGGTCGGCATTGCGAATGGTGCTGAGGCGATGGGCGATGACGAAACTGGTCCTGCCCTTCATCAGTCGATCCAGTGCCTCCTGGATCAGTCGCTCGGTGGCCGTGTCGACACTCGCGGTCGCCTCGTCGAGAACAAGGATCGGCGCATCGGCCAGCAACGCACGCGCGATGCTGATGCGCTGCTTCTCCCCCACGCTCAGCTTGACGCCGCGTTCACCAACCTTTGAATCGAACCCATCCTTGAGCCCCTGGATGAAGCTCAGGCAGTTGGCGGCACGACAGGCCTCCTCCACCTCTTCCTCAGCCGCGTCGAGCCGACCAAAGAGCAGGTTCTCACGGACCGTGCCATTGAAGAGGAAGGGCTCCTGGCTGACGACGGCGATGTTCTTGCGTAAGGAGGCCAGTGTGACCTTGGAGGTGTCCACGCCATCGATGGTGATTGTGCCGGTCGAGGCCTCATAGAAGGCGGACAGCAGCGAGGTCAGCGTGGACTTGCCAGCACCGGTCGGCCCCACCAGTGCGATCATCTCGCCCGGCTTCGCGTGCAGGTTGATGTCGGCAAGGATCTCCCGGTCCTCATTGTAGTGAAAGCCCACCTGCTCGTAGCGCACTTCCCCTTTCACAGGGAAAGGCATCTCGGAAAGGTCGGTGGCATTGTGTCGCTCCACTGGGGAGTCCAAAATATCGAAGACCCTTTCACCGGAGGCACGCGTCCCGGCGATCATCTGGTTGAGCGAGTGCAGCTTGTTCACCGGCCCGTAGAACATCATCAGATAGACGGCAAACTCACCCAGCTGGCCTTCGGTCATCACACCGTCGATCACCATCTTTCCACCCATCCAGAGGACGAAGGCCAGGCCGATGGAGGCCAGGAAGCTCATACCCGGAGAATAGACCGCCCAAGCGCGCATCACGGTCAGGGTACCCTGCCTCACCTTCTCCGCCTTTTCGGCAAAGTGCTTGTCCTCCAACTCCTCGCGGGCGAAGGCCTTGATCTGGCGCACGCCCTGGAGGTTGTCCATCAGGAGGGAGTTCATCTCACTTGAGGCCACCCGCTGCTTGCGATAGCGCTTGTGGGCGGTGGAGGTGTACCACCAGGCGCCCAGCAAAAGGAGCGGCATGGGAATCAGGGCAACCCCGGTCAGGGCCGGGTTGCTGCCCAAGAGAATCCCAAGGATGCCAATCACCGTCAAAACGGCCACGGTCCCCTGCTCCGTCCCATCGATCAGCACTCTTTCCACCGAGTTCACGTCCTCGATGACGCGGGTCATCAGGTCTCCCGAGGTATGCTTGTCAAAGTAGTTCACGGGCAGTCGCTGCAGCTTCTCGTAGATCTCGCAGCGCATGTCGAAGACCACATTCTGCTCGAAGTGGTTGTTCACGAGGATGCGCAGGGTGTTGAACAGGTCCCTCATGAAGAACACGGCGATGGTCCCGAACATCACGGGCGTCAGGAGATCCAACCTACCTCCACGGATCACATCATCGATGATCACCTTCACCAGCTTGGGGAACACCAGTCCGGCCGCCAGCGAAAGGACCGCACAGGCGATCATCCCGAAGGCGAGCGGCTTGTAGGGAAGCACATAGCGGAAGACCCGCTTGAGGACGGAAAACGTGGAACGTGCCCGCGAAAGGAAGGACGAATCCGGCTCGCGCTTTTCGTAGATATACCTGTGGGAACTCATGAAGGACGGCTCGAACTACTGCCGCTGCAGAAGATGGACAAAGTCGTAGCAGAAAGGGGCCAGGTCACGTGGTGTGCGCGCCGAGATGAGGTTGCCGTCGATCACGGAAGGGTCATTCACCCAGACGCCTCCCGCATTGATAAGGTCATCCTTGATCCCGAGGGAACCGGTCACCTTCCTCCCCTTGATGATCTTGGCGGAAATCGGTATCCAGCCACCGTGGCAGATGAAGGCGATGGGCTTCTTGTTCTCGTGGAACTCACGGACCAGATCCAGAACCTTCTCATCCCTGCGCAGCTTGTCGGGCATCCATCCACCCGGGATCAGCAGCCCGTTGTAGTTGATGCCCTTCACCTTGTTGATCGTCAGGTCGGCATCCGCAGGGTAACCATACTTGCCTGTGTAGGTGCCCATCTCGGGGGCGGCCATGTGAACCTCGTAGCCAGCCTCCTCCAGCCGGATCTTCGGATACCAGAGTTCCAGGTCCTCATAGTCGTTATCAAGCAATGCCAGGACGGTCTTGTGCATGTTTCTTTGGGTTGGGGGTTTCGATCGGAAAGGTCTCGATCTTGAGATCATCGGCGTGGGGACACGATGGAGAAGGCCTTCAGAAGATCAAGCCCCCTCATGAGGACGGGGTCTTGGATGTCGTCGGCGACCCTGGCCTTTCCTTCCTTGTCCTCCGCATCATCCGGAGTTCCGGAATTGCCTCCATTGTGACGCCGGACAAGCTCCCGCTCACTACGAGGCGCTGAAAGGGGCCCACTGCGGTCCTCCTCAAAGAGGACCGGCTCAAGCACGAGCCTCGGATTGTCGCGCCACTGCATCTCGTGCTCCAAGGCCGCGGCAACCCTGAGATCGGGCTGGATGCCATCCAGAGTGAGCGTGGGGCCCTCAGCCAGGCGGATGGAGCCATTGGCCACCCTGAGCTTGAGCCCCGTGCTGGTCTTGATGATCCGGTAGTAGTGCGCCGCCCCGGCCGTCGGGCTGCCCACCACCACGCCCTGGTGATGGTGTCTCAAAAGGCTGGCAAGCGCCTCGGGCGCTCCTGCGGTCTCACCATTCACCAGGATCACAGCAGGAACCTTCAAGGCCTCACCCTTCAAGGTCGAGCGAAGTCCCGCCTTTCCAAGAAACAACAGGGGTTTTGAATCCTGGAGAAATCGGTTTGCAAGGGAAACCGCCTCCTCGTAGTCAAAGCCACGGGTAAACCTCAGGTCGAGGACCAGACCCTTCAGCCCTCCCTCTCCCTGCCAGGATTCCACCAGCTTGTCGAAGGCGGTGGCGGCTCCCTCCTCCAGATGCTCCATGGCGACATAGCCCACGCCATTGGCCATGAGCTCGCTACGGTGAATCAGCTTCAGTTCCTCGTTGGGCTTCTCCTCGCCCACCACTGAAAGCCGATTGCCAAATGCCTCCAGCAAGGCCGCGCCAGCCGCAGCATCGACCGCACCCTGCTCGACGCCGTCCAGATTGCTCAGGACAATCTTTCTCAACTCATCAAACGGAGGCAGCGGGGCTGTCTCGGAATCAGCGGCCTTCGCCGACCACGCCAGCAGCAGGCTGAGCATAAATGCCGTGTTTTTCATTGGGATTCAGGAAAACGCCTTGGCCGCTATGTCGCTTCGAACATGCGCCTTGTCAAAGTGGATTTTTTCAACCGCCGCATAGGCAAGGTCCCTGGCAGCCGCCAGATCATCCGCCATCGCGGTCACGCCCAGGACGCGACCACCATTCGTCACGACCTTGCCATCGGAGAGCTTGGTTCCAGCATGAAAGACCACGACGCCCTCCATCGCGGAGGCGTCATCCAGCCCGGTGATTTCAATCCCCTTGTCATATTTCTCCGGATAACCACCCGAGGCCATCACCACACAGACGCAGGCCTTGGGAGACCAGCGAATCTCGTGCTGGTCGAGGGTTCCATCCACGCAGGCCTCCATGAGGTCGAGAAGGTCATTCTCAAGGCGAGGCAGATAAACCTGCGTCTCCGGATCGCCGAAGCGCGCATTGAACTCGAGCACCTTGGGGCCATCCGCCGTCATCATGATGCCGGGATAAAGAATGCCCCGGAAGTCGATGCCTTCCTTCCCGCAACCGGCCAGCCATGGCTTGATCACGGAATTATGGATCCCATCGAGCTGTTCATCGGTCAGGAAGGGTGCAGGCGAATAGGTGCCCATGCCACCGGTGTTCAGGCCCTCATCGTTGTCCAATGCCCGCTTGTGGTCCTGGGAGGTCGGGAACAAGACGGCGGTCTTTCCGTCACAGATGGCATGCAACGAGACCTCGATGCCTTCCAGGAGCTCCTGGATGACCACCTGGTTCCCCGCATCGCCAAAGGACTGATTCACCATGATCTGCTCAACGGCGGCATCAGATTCCTCCATCGAGGTGCCGATCAACACCCCCTTGCCCAAGGCCAGTCCGTCCGCCTTCACGGCGCAGCGCCCGTTGAGTTCGCGGGCAAAGGTCTTGGCCGATTCGACCGAGTCAAAGATCCCGGAGCGCGCGGTGGGAATCCCATGCCGTTCCATGAACTCCTGGGAAAAGGCCTTCGAGGACTCGAACTGGGACGCCTTCTGGTTGGGCCCCCAGGCCCGGAAGCCGGCTGCCTGAAGCTGGTCCACGATGCCTAAGGCGAGCGGATTGTCCGGACAGACCACGACGAGGTCCGGGCTGTTGGCCCTGGACCACTCCACGATCGCGGGAATGTCCTCCGCCCCGATGCCGACGCATTCCACAGACGAGCCATTGGAAGCCAGCTTTTCCCTCCCGATCCCGGCATTGCCGGGTGCACAACTCATCGAGGTGATCCTCGGCGACTGTGCCAATTTCCAGACGACTGCGTGCTCACGCCCGCCTCCACCAATCACAAGCAATTTCATCTGTGCGGATTGAAACTGAAAACTCCCGTTCGAGACACCGAAAAATCCGCCCTCACCCGATCACCCCCACCACGGAGGCGGTCAGGTAGCAGGCCAGCAGTCCGCCCACCATCGACTTCAACCCGAATTTCGCCAGGTCCTTCCGTCTTTCAGGGGCCAGCACGCTGATGCCCCCGATCTGGATGGCGATGCTGGCAAAATTGGCAAAACCACAAAGGGCGTAGGTGCAGATGAGCTTGGAACGCGGCCCCAAGGTCTCTCCTGCTCCTGTCAGGCTGAGATAACCGATGAACTCGTTCAGGACCACGCGCTCTCCCAGGATGCCGCCGACCTGCACGCAGTCCGAAGGCGGAATCCCCATCAGGAAGGCAAAGGGTGCATTCACCCATCCGAGCATCACCTGCAGCGTGACGGAAGGATCGTCCCCTTGCGGAATGGCCAGCAGCTTGTTGACGAGGGCTACGATCGCCGTGAAGGCAAGAAGCATGGCGATCACGTTGATGGAAAGGGTCATCCCTTCCGTGGTGCCCTTGCAGAGGGCATCGAGTCCATTGGTGGTGGTTCGCTCGATCTTCGCCCTGGCGCCGGAGGCCGTCTCACTGATCTCGGTTTCCGGCAAAAGGATCTTGGCCACCAGCAGGGCGGCCGGGGCACTCATGACGGAGGCCGTCAGCAGATGTCCTGCCTCGATCCCCAAAGACACATAGATTGCCAGCACACCACCGGCGATCGTGGCCATGCCTCCGACCATCATGGCCATCAACTCGCTCTGGGTCATTCGGCTGATGTAGGGTTTCACGACCAGCGGGGCTTCCGTCTGGCCGACGAAGATGTTGGCCGCGGCGGCAAGGCTTTCCGCCCCACTGAGCTTCATCGCCTTCTCCATCACGAGGGCAAAGCCCTGCACGACCTTCTGGAGAATGCCCCAGTGGTAGAGCAACTGGGAAATGGCGGAGACGACGATGATCGTGGCGGAAATCGTGATCGCGAGGACCACGCCGTTCGCGGGTCCGAACTGCCCCGCCAGCAGGTCATTCCTGGCAAGGGGCCCGAAGACCAGTGCCGCCCCTTCCATGCAGACATTGATGAATCCCTCCGTCAGGTCCTGTGCCCAGAGAAAAAGCGCCCTGCCCGGTGACGTCTTGAGAATCAGGAGCCCAAGGACCAACTGCAGTGCGAGCCCGGATGCAACCACCCTCCATGGAAAGGCCTTCCGGTTGTTGGACAGCACCCAGGCCAGTGCCAGGAAGGAGGCAATTCCAAGAAGGCTGACCAGTCGCAGGTAGAATGGCGTTTCACCCATGGGCAAAGACTGCCCGGATTCGGGAGCGGGCACAATGCGTAGATGGAACGAGGAAAGCTGGAAGGAAGGAATTACTTCATCTGTTCCATCTGCCCGGTCCATTTCCATCCAAGCCACATGGGGACAAAGCCGAAGATGCCGAAGAGGCAATCGATGAAACGCCACGCCATGGGGATGCCCCTCACTTCACCGAAGACCAGCGCCCAAGGGAGAATGGCCACGCAGGAGATCATCCCGAACTGAAAAAGCCATCGATTCCGGACCGGATCCTTCCAGGTTCCCCAGAAGGCCATGGCGATCACCACATGGCCAAAGGCCAACCAATCCGTTCCATAGTGGAGAAAGGGAAAATGTTCCGAGGTGTGATGCAGGGCCTGATGGACCTTCCTCACCCACACCGCCATCCAGCCATCCCCCTGTCCAAACCAACTCACCAGAAGATCCAGCTCCCAGACTAAGGGGATGGCCGTCAACCCCGCGAGAACCAGTCCGATGATCATCACCGCCACCATCCCCTTCACACGCTTTTCCAGTCTTTGATATCCCCCCGCATCCATGCTTACTTTGTAATCCAAAGTTAGAAGGAAGTCAAACGGGAGTAGTAAGCCGTTTCGAAAAAGCGCCCTTTTGTGTCCTCCAACGATCTGACCGGATTAAGACAACGAGTCACAACGAAACCGCATCAAAGCGCTGTGCGACAGCGCACTCCAAAACCTGTCGGACTCATTCATCCAAACTAACTCCAACAACTACTGGCTTTTCCAAACTGCCCTGTCCCGGCAGTCTTGCCCCATGTCCTCCCTGAACTACTCGATCGAGCACATCGGTCTCGCCAGTGCCGACACGACCGCCCTGGCCGAATGGTATGTCCGCCATCTCAAGGGCACGATCGTCTTCGACAACGGAGAGGCGCCGCCCGCCCTTTTTGTGAAGCTTCCCGGTGGCCTGATCATGGAGATCTACCCGGCCGCCTCCAGAAATGAAGAGGTCACGAACAACGGACTGGCAGGCTTCAGGCATCTCGCGCTGCAGGTGGATTCGCTTGAGGCATCTGCCGAGGCCCTGCGTGAATCAGGACTGGAACTGACCGAGGCCGAGAAACCCGCAGGCGGTGGAGGACGGGTCCTCTTTTTCAGCGACCTCGAGGGAAACCTCATCCACCTGGTGGAGCGACCCGATGGATCCCAGTTCAACCTGCCCCGCCCGTGACAAACCACCCTTTTCAGTCCCACACCCGGAACATTCCCATGAAACGTTTCATCATCCTTGCAATCCTGCTGGCAACCACCCTCACGCAGGCCGCCTCCAGGCAGCCCAACATTCTTTTCATCGCCATCGACGACCTGAACGACTGGGTGGGCAAGATGGGTGGACATCCCCAGGGCGCCACACCGAACATCGATGCCCTGGCCGACCGCGGCGTGCTCTTTGCCAACACCCACTGCGCCGCTCCCGCCTGCAACCCAAGCCGCGCCGCCCTGATGACCGGTGTCCCGCCCTACAAGTCGGGTGTCTATGTGAATCCCCAGCCCTGGCGACCCGCCATGCCCTGGGCTGTGACCATTCCCCAATACCTCCGCCAGCACGGCTATTCCGTGAAGGCCTCAGGCAAGATCTTCCACGGAAGCTATCCCGACCCCGCCTCATGGGATACCTACGTCCCCGATCAGAAGCAGAACAAGTTCGGCGATCCCAACCCGCCCAAGAAGAGCAACAACAATGGCCTGAAGAAGGGGCACTTCGACTGGGCACCGCTGCCCAATGAGGATTCCGAGATGGGCGACTACAAGACCGCGGACTGGATCTCCGAGCAATTGGCCACCCCTCAGTCCAAGCCCTTCTTCCTGGCCTGCGGATTTTACCGTCCCCACCTGCCTTGGTATGTGCCGCAGAAGTATTTTGACCAGTTTCCGCTCGATTCCATCCAACTCCCCAAGGTCATGGAGAATGACCTTGGCGACATTCCCAAGGCCGGCCGCCAGATGGCCAAGCCCGATGGCGATCATGCCGCCGTCGTGAAGCACAACGAGTGGAAGAAGGCTGTCCAAGGCTACCTGGCCTCGATCGCATTCGTTGATGCCCAGGTCGGACGCGTCATGAAGGCCTACGACAAGAGCCCCATGAAGGACAACACCCTCATCGTGCTCTGGACCGACCACGGCTGGCATCTCGGTGAAAAGGAGCACTGGCGTAAGTTCGCCCTCTGGCAGGACGCCACCCGCACCCCGATGATCTGGATGGTTCCCAAGGGACTTTCCAAGGCACTCCCGAAAGGCTCAGCGAAAAATGAAATCTGCACCCAGCCGACCTCCCTTCTGGACATCTACCCAACCCTTCTAGACCTCTGTGGCCTTCCCCCCCGTGCGGACATCGCCGGGAAGAGCCTGACACCGCTGATTGGCAGTCCCCAGGTTCATTGGGAAAGGGCTGTCGTCACCACCCACGGACGCGACAACTACAGCGTCCAGGACCACCACTGGCGCTACATCCGTTACGCTGATGGTTCCGAGGAACTCTACGATCACCGGACCGATCCCAACGAATGGACCAATCTGGCCCAGGTGCTCACGCATCGATCGGAAATCAACCGGCTCGCCGCCTGGATTCCCACCGAAAGCGTCCCCGACACCGAATACGACCGGGGAAAGAAGAAGTAGAACCAGGCAGATCGACGGCCTCCCACTCATTGTGGAATCCGATGTGAATCGGATCATTTCTCAACGCGCCAGGTGAAGTGATCGTTTTCACGATCGATTCTACGGAAGGACTGCAATCATTCCCTGCTTCCTGCTGTTTCCAGTCCATCTGCGGCTTTTCCGAATCTGCGGAGAACGACCCTTCAAAAGTGGGTTTCCATCGAAAGCAGCAAACCTCCCGCACCGTTTATCGCGGGAGGAATCCAATGTGGATTGGATCACTTGTTACGGTCTGGAGGAAGTGATCGATTTCACGACCGATTCCACTTGGCAGGTCCTCACCCCACGTTTCCCCCTTGCGTAGAACCCGGTCTTCGACTTCAATTCCCCGCGCATGGACAGTGAACTGAACCAATATTTCGCCGTTTTTGTTCTCCTCCTCACCATGATCGGTGTGGCGGCCTTCATCATCATCGCCTCAACCATCGGTGGCCAGATCGGCATCCGCCTTCGTTCCGGCCGTACCAAGGTCGCCATCAAGGACACCGCCTATGAGTGCGGCATGATCCCCGTCGGCGATGGCACGCCACGTCTTTCGGTCAAGTTCTACCTCGTGGCCATGCTGTTCATCCTCTTCGACATCGAGGTGGTGTTCCTCTACCCATGGGCCGTTGTCTACAAGGACATGCTGCTCACGAACACCAACCTGATCTTCGGGAGCATGATCTCCTTTTTGGGCATCCTCTTCGTGGGCTACCTGTACGCCTGGAAGAAGGACGCCTTCAACTGGAAGAGCTGACCTCTTCCGGTTCTCGAAACCAAGCCTCCAGAACCACATGCCCGCCAAAAGTCCGATCAAGTTCGGAACTTCAGGATGGCGCGGGATCATTGCCCGCGATTTCACCTACGCCAACGTCGAGCTCGCCACCCAGGGGATCTGCGACTACCTCAAGGCCGAGATGCGGCGCAAGAAGTCGCCGATCCACAAGCGCAAGCCGGTCGTGATCCTCGGGCACGACACCCGCTTCATGGGCGAGGACTTCACCCTTGCCGCAGCCGCCGTGCTTTCCGAGAACGGCTTCACTCCCCTGCTCTGCAACCGCAATGCACCGACCCCGGTCATCTCCCACACCATTCGCGACCTGAAGGCCGTGGGCGGCATCAACATGACCGCCAGCCACAACCCCAGCGAATACCAGGGACTCAAGTTCTCCAATTTCCTAGGGGCTGCCGCTCCTCCCGAGACCACTCAGAAGGTGGAGGCCGCCGTGCAGAAGCGCTTCGAAAAGGGATGGAGCTTCAAGCCCAAGGCCGCCGCACCGGACTTCAAGCGCATCGACCCGATGCCCAGCTACTTCAAGCAGATCAAGCGCTTCATCGATTTCAAGGCCATCCAAAAGGGCAAGCTGAAGGTCGCCATCCAGCTGATGAACGGCACCGGCAGCGGCTACGTGGACACCGCCCTCGAAGGCGCTGGTGCCAAGGTCATCCGCTTCAATGCGGAGCCCGATCCCACCTTCGGAGGCAATCCTCATCCGGAGCCCGATGCCGAGGGCATGAAGGAAGTCAGCGCCTGCGTGAAGTCCGGCAAGGCCAACCTCGGGCTGGGTGTCGACTGCGATGCCGACCGCTTTGGCATCGTCGACAAGGACGGCACCTGGATCACCCCCAATCAGGTCCTGGCTCTCGCCCTTTATCATCTCAAGAAGAACCGCAAGTGGACCGGCGACGCCGTGCGCACCGTCCCCACCAGCCACCAGGTGGATGGTGTTGCCGAGATGCTCGGGGTCAAGCTCCACGAGACTCCAGTGGGTTTCAAATACATTGGTGCCCTCATGGAGAGCGAACCCATCATCGTGGGTGGAGAGGAATCCGGCGGCATGAGCGTCAAGGGACACATCCCCGAGAAGGACGGCATCCTCGCCTGCCTGCTCATGGCCGAACTGGTCGCCGTTGAGAAGAAGACTCTGAAGGCGATCATTGCCGAGATTTCCAAGACCACCGGCGAATACTTCACAGAGCGGATCAACATCCGCGTTCAGGAAACCGAGAAGGCCGCCATCATCAAGAAGCTTTCCGCCGGAGCCGACAAGGTGGGCACCCGCAAGGTCGAGGAATTCATCACCAAGGACGGGTTCAAGTTCCTCCTGCCCGGTGGTGAATGGATCGCCTTCCGCGCCAGTGGCACCGAGCCCGTCTTCCGCTGCTACATCGAGGCCAAGTCCGAAAAGGCACTCAAGTCCCTCAGGACTGCTGCCAAGAAGCTCCTGGCGTAGGCTCTCCCACGGAGGCGCCGTGGCGCAGAGGTTGGAGAATGAATTGGAGGGATAAGCTCCCGCGCATCCCACTTCAAATTCCTAGAGCTGCCGCGAACACCCATGGCTCACTTTGCCAAGCTCTGAATCTTGGGACACCTCGGCGATGGGTCCCTACCCTGTTCGCCAACTACACCCTCGTTGGAAAAACTTCACATTGGGTTCAACAGCCCGACCTTTGGGGGTATCTTATCAAGGAAATGACTCCCTCAAGGCCACTTCCTTCGAAAACAACTCTTTTCCCGATCACCATCTGGTTGGGATTCATTTGCCTGTTCGTCACCGCAACAACCACCGGCGCGGAGAAGAATCTTCCGATCGAAGGAGGAGAGGTCTTCGAAGTGGAGGGGCGCACTGCCTTTATCATTCTTCCCAAAGACACCTTTGAGTCCGCACCCACGCCCTGGGTCTGGTATGCCCCCACTCTCAATCGGCTTCCCGGCAAGGAGGAGAAATGGATGTTTGAGAAATTCCTCGCTTATGGAATCGGAATCGCGGGAATCGACGTTGGCGAATCCTACGGAAGCCCGGAGGGCACCCGTCTCTATTCAGCGCTACACAAGACCCTCGTCGAAGAACGAAACATGTCACTCAAGCCGGCGCTGCTGGCCCGAAGTCGGGGAGGCCTGATGCTTTACTCCTGGGCGGCATCCAATCCCGATAAGGTCTCCTGCATTGCCGGGATCTATCCGGTGGGCAACCTGGAGAGCTACCCTGGATTGAGGAGAGCCAAAGGTGCCTACAAGATGACCGCAGAGCAGCTTTCCACGGACCTGTCCCAACATAATCCCATCGAGCGGCTGGCTCCACTGGCCAAAGCCAACATTCCCCTTTTCCACATTCATGGCGACAGCGACAAGATCGTCCCCCTTGAGGAGAACTCCCAGCTCATCAAGGAACGCTACGACCAACTCGGTGGTCAAATGACTTTGAAGGTCATTCCCGGACAGGGACACAACATGTGGCGAGGTTGGTTCGAGGATCAGGACCTCGTGGACTTTGTGATCAAAAAGGCGATGGAGACACGCAAGGAGGAACTCTTTGAAGCTTTCTCGAAACTCATGCTATCAGGTTTGGAAGACGAGAGATTCACCCCGGAAGAACTCAATCAATCAATACGTTTCGCCTTTGAACGCTATCTGATCCACCCTTCGTTTGGCAGATCTTGGGATGAGATACCCGCTCCTACAATGACCGCTTCCACAGCAATGGATGCAGTGAACAGCTTTGTCGAAGCAAATGGATGGAACATGCAGGAAGATGGAAATCTTTTCTCTCATTACGGGCGTACCGAAGACCAATCGAAGCCCATTCAAGGTTTGCCTTGGCAGGCCATCAATGATCGTTCCTTCAAGGCTGTAACACACGCTGGTGTCCTTTACGTTTACTTCGATGGTTTCCATTACAACTTTAGCGGAGTCGCCTACAATCCCCATACGAATCGTTTCGCCCGGGCGCTTGCCGCTTTCAAACCAATCGGTAAGAAGTGGTATGTGTGGCAAACGAGAGACGCCCCCTCGAAAGGCCCACAAATCTACGAAGGGGATCTGCAACCAAATAAACCTGATCCGAAAGAAGAATAATACCCGCCACTAGGATCAACTCGATGCGTCTTTTTCCGAAGTGCTCGCATGAGTTCGCGGAAGGGCTGATCAGACACGCTGAAGCGTGGACTCCAACGGATAGCCACCTGCGACAGTATGGCTTCTCCCCATCACTCTCCCGCAGAGGCGCCGTGGCGCGGAGGAAGATACATATTTTTCTTTTCTCCGCGTCTCCGCGTCTCTCTGCGTGAAGATCAAAAAGAAGCCCGGCCTGATTGCTCAAGCCGGGCTTCTTCGATCTAAAGATTCAATCTGATCAACGGCTGGCCACGCGGCCTCCTGCCAGATCAACGCATGCGGCTTCCTTGGTGGAGCGGATGTAGACCTTGCCATTGGCGAGGGTCGGGGTCGTCCAGCATTTGCCATCGAGGACCTTCGCGCGGGCCACCTCGACATACTTGGTGGGGTCCGCCTTGAAGATCACCAGCACTCCGGCATCCGTGAGGGCGATGAAATGTCCATCGGCATAGGTGACGTTGCCGGGGCCGAAACCTTCCTTCTCCCACATGATCTTGCCGGTCTTCACGTCAACACACTTCACAGGGCCCTCGCCGTATTCCTTGAACTGGAACATGCCGTAAAGATAACCCTCATGATGAATGGGGCTGCTCCAGTGGTTGGCGAGGTCCTTGTTGCCGCGAACCCGGTAGATCTCGGAAGCCGTGAACTTGGCCCCGGTCTTTTCAACCTTCACTGCACCGGCACCCACTCCATAGCCGGCCGAGCAGTAGACGATGTCGCCGGCCACCACAGGAGAAGAAGCCGTGGAGACCTGGAAAGGAAAGTCGTAGCGCCAAAGCACGCTGCCGGTATCGGTCTTGAGGGAGACGAGCCCCTTCTGCGTGAAGAAGATCACCTGACGCACGCTGTGGAGGTCCGTCACGGTCGGGGTGGCGTGGGTCATCAGGTCGTCCTGGGTCTTCCAGGCCACCTTGCCGCTGTCCTTGTTGAAGGCGATCAGGGCCTGGCCGGATCCGCCACCTGCCACAAAGACGAGGTCGCCATCGATGATGGGAGAAGCCGCGTTCTTCCACTTGATGTTCACACCGGCGTGCTTGGCACCGAGGTCGACCGCCCAAATGCGTTTGCCGGTCTTGGCGTCGGCACAGAGCAACCCGAGGTCGGCGGTCATCACGTAGACCTTGCCGTCCTTAAAGGCAGGAGTCGAACGGGCACCGTCGCCGCCCTTGTTGTCACGGGTTCCTGCGTCGCCACCATTGTGGCCATAGTCCGCTGCACCAAGAGGCAGCGACCAACCCACCTTTCCGTTGGTGGCATTGCGGGCCACAAGCGCCTCACGCTGGGCTCCACCTACATTTGCCGTCTCAAGGGTGAATGCCATGCCGTCAGCCACGGTAAAGGAGCTGAATCCATTCGGAGAAGGCACCTTCCATGCAACTCTCGGTCCGCCACCCGGAAAACTGGTGGAAGGGAGCTTCTCACTGGACTTGCCGTCAAAGGACGGGCCCCGGTATTGCGTCCAATCCTCGGCGGAGGCGGCGAAACTGAGGGCCAAGGCGCCCACGATGGGCAGGAACTTCAGGGTACTTTTGCTGGAATTCATCTTTGGGTTAACTGGATGTGGTTGGGGTAAAACCTGCAACGGGCGGTAGTTATGTCATCTTGCCCGATATTTTCAAACCCACGGACGTCACAAATTCGCGACCTATTCAGGCCCTTGAGTGGGTTCGGAGGCAGGAACCTCCTCTTGGGCAGGGGCTTCCGCAGGCTCCTGAACCGCTTCTGGAGCAACGCCTTCCGAGGTGGAGTCCCCCCACCACAGGCGGGCCAGGACCTCCTCGGCCAACACCTCATAGGCGGCCGATCCGGCGTTGTACTTGTCGTAGCTGGTGATGGGCTGTCCGTGGCTGGGAGCCTCGGCGATCTTGGTGGATCGGGGAATGACGGTCTCAAAGACCAAATCTCCAAAGTGGTTTCTCACCTCGCTGACCACCTCGTGGGAAAGATTGGTCCTTCCGTCAAACATGGTCAAAAGGACGCCAAAGAGCTTGATGTCGGCCACTCCGCTCTCCTTCAGCTGCTCGATGGTCTGGATCATGGTCGAGGTACCTTCCAGGGCGAAATACTCGCATTGGAGGGGCATGATCAGGAAATCCGAGGCGGAAAAGGCATTCAGGGTCAGGATGCTGAGCGAGGGCGGACAATCGATGAGGATCAGGTCGATGTCCGGGCTCTCCTTCAGTGGCTCGATGATCGAGGAAAGGCGCTCCCAGGGCGGATTGAACTTCTTGTGCAGCTCGATCTCGGCACCACACATGTCGGTTTCACTGGGAATGACATAGAGATTCTCAAAGACGGAATACTTGATCCGGTCCCCCAAGGGTTCCTCATCCAGAAGCGGCAACAGCAGGCTTTCACCCGGAATCTTTTCCAATCCGACACCACTGGTGGCATTGGCCTGGGGATCAATGTCGATCAGGAGCACCTTCTTGCCAAACGATCCCAGACAGGCCGCCAAATTGACGGCTGTGGTGGTCTTTCCGACCCCCCCCTTTTGATTGGCAATGACGATAACAGGCGCTGACATTCCGGACGTATTTAGGCGAGGCCCGGCCATGGGGCAAGATTTGCATGCTTCTTGTGAACAAATTCATGCCCCAACTCACCTGATCTCCGTTTGCAAGCTGAAGGGACCGGAGTATCCTGAGAACCATGAAAGAAGGTCCTGAAAATCAAGACGTTCCGGAAGAGGACAATGAGCAGCAACCGGGGCCCTCCTCCACGCTTCACCTCCTTTCCCGGGAGGAACTGGACCAGCTTTCCACCCTGCAGATCCTCGATCTCATCTCCTCGCGCCTACGCCACGAGCCCCATGTCCTCATGGATCTCGTCTACCTGCGCGACCGGATCACCGACCTCGAGGAGATCAACGATCAGGCCATGAACGCCATCCAGCAGCTGGATGAGGCGGTCGACAAGCTCAAGTCTCCTGCCTTTCGGGTCGGGACCTTTCTCCGCATCATCCAGCAGACCCGCGCCCTCGTCTGCCTGAATGGCACCGACTACGTCTGCGAGATCAATCCCGACATCCCCCTCGCCAGTCTGCAATCCGGCCAGCGGATCCTCTGCAATGAGGCCTACGCCGTCACACACACCATCGGATTCGACAAGACCGGCCCGATCGCCAAGATCGATGAGTTACTTTCTGGAGGTCGGCTGCGAATCAGCCAGGAGGCCGGTGTCGGTGGTCAGGTGGTGGAGAGGTCCGAACTCCTCGCCAAGGACAAGCTGAAGAACGGCATGGAGGTCCGGCTCGATGCCAACCAGCGATT
>CAZKNW010000033.1:0-16704 GCA_964554035.1 uncultured Verrucomicrobiota bacterium | reverse complement strand
ATCCAGGCAGACCATTACTCCCGAAACAGCGCCCCCTGTTCCAACCAATCGTCGAAGCCCTTCATCCAGACCGATCTTCCGGGCCAAGCCGACTCCTGCATGCTTCCTTGGAAGGGCTGGGAACTCCAATACATCGAGTGAGAGCCAGTCGGCTCCACCCTGAAAGCTTCGAAGCTCTTCCACTGATTGCCGATTCTGACCCCGGACGGAATCGCAAGCACCCTCTGGTGAATTGACGACGACGATGATCTCGACACGGCAACCGGGAGCCTCGTTCTTCGAAAGGGATCGAACAGGGAGAAGCACGTCCGGTTCATCATGGCAGGGGATGACCACGACAATCCGCAGGGAATCAGCCGGCGGCTCCCCAATCAGGCTCCCGTGCAGGCTGCGCCTTTCAAGATACCCCTGGACCGTGGATTCGACGTCCCTGCATCCCATGCCTCAGCAGACCTTCCTCGCCAGTTTATCGATCGTCAGACCCTGGATGAGGATCGACATGATCACCACGACATAGGTGATGCTGACCAGGATGTCCCGCATCTCCCCCTCAGGCAGGGCCAGCGCAAGAGCCACCGAGATGCCGCCTCGAAGCCCACCGTAGGTCATGATCGGGAATGCGCCCCTCGAGAACGTTCGCCAGCGTTTAAGGAACCACATCGACACACCCACTCCAAAGCCTCGCGCAAAGAGGACCAGCAGGAAGGCGAAGACACCGGCTGCCAGGTAGGCTGGCACCATCTCGATCATGCAGACTTCCATTCCGATGAGGACAAACAGGACTGCATTGAGGATCTCGTCGATGAGTTCCCAAAACGTATCCAGATGTTCCCGCGTCTTCTCCGACATGGCAAACATCCTTCCCTGGTTCCCAATCAGCAGCCCCGCCATCACCATGGCGACGGGAGCGGAGGCATGGAGCTTCAGCGCCAGCGACATGCCCCCCACCACCAGTGCAAGCGTGAGCAGGATCTCGACCGAATACTGGTTCACCGTCTTGAGCATCCGGAAGGCAAGCCAGCCCAGCACCAGTCCCAGAACCGCACCTCCTCCAGCCTCCAGGAGAAACACGTGCAGCGCATGTCCCATGGAAAAGGATTTCCCCGTCGTGGCCAGTTCATAGATCACCACAAAGACAACAACGCCCACACCGTCATTGAACAGGGATTCTCCCGCCACCTTGGTCTCAAGGCTCTTGCTCACGCCGGCCTTCTTCAGAAGACCGAGCACGGCGATGGGATCGGTCGGGGAAATCAGCGCTCCGAAGAGAAGGCAATAAATGAAAGGGACCTCCATCTGGACGAAACCAAAGAAGACCGACATCGCGGCCGCCACCAGAAAGGCTGAGGAGAGAACGCCGAAGCTCGCCATCGAGGCAATGACCCACTTCTGTTTCGCAAGATCCTCCAGCTTCATATGGAGCGATCCCGCAAAGAGAAGGATACCCAGCATCCAGTCCATCAGCACCGTGTTGAAGTCGATGGACTCCAGGGTCCGCTCCACCAGTCCCATTCCTCCGATTCCACTCTTTGCTGCAAAATGAATGACCAGCGAGAAGACAAGCGAGATCGACATGACGCCAATGGTCACCGGCAGCTTGAGGTAACGATGATTCACCCAGCTGCAGAACGCGGTCGCGGTCAATAGGATGGCGAAGAAATCCAGTAGAGACATTGGTTGCCAGAGCTGCTACCTCAAAGCCGGCCTGAGTGCAAAACGAATCCGTAGGCATGGTAAAGCAGCGTTCCAGTTTTCTTCTCGTCCTGATCACGGCGGCTCTTCTTGCCGGGACCTCGTCCCTTTTTGCTGAGCGCCACCTCGACGGGTGGCTCGAACCTCAGCGTTCCTCGTTCAACTTCCTCGAGGAGAATGACCTTTTCGTCGATACCGACCGCCACTACACGCAAGGCCTCCAATTCTCCTACTTCCTGAACGAGGCCAACACGCCCGAATGGGCGAAGGGCCTCGCCGACCGACTGCCCCACTTCCGTCTCGATGACTTCCAGACGCGTTTCGGGATCCTGGTGGGCCAGGACATCTACACTCCGGGTGACATCACGGTTCCCACGATCATCCAGAACGACCGCCCTTATGCAGGCTTTCTCTACCTCGGCCTTGGTCTTCAGCGGCGCGGACTCATCGGGGGTGACCTTCCCGTGCAGGACCACTTCCAGCTGGATCTCGGCATCATCGGACCGTCCTCCTTTGCCAGCGATGCCCAGACGTGGGTCCATCAGATCCGGTCGTTCGATCTTCCTCAAGGCTGGTCCCACCAGCTCGATACCGAGCCCGGAATCGCCCTCAAGTACGAGCGCAAGTTCCTTTGGGGATGGGAAACGGATTCCGCCATGGGCCTGGATCTCATTCCCCATGCCGGCATCAGCCTTGGAACCACCGAAACTTCGGTCCGTGGTGGCGGCACCATCCGGATGGGCTACAACCTTCCCTATGATTTCGGCCACGCGCGGATACAAAGCCTCTCCGCGGCGGTTGCAGGCCGGCTCGAGGAGGACCGTTCACGGGATTGGGGCTTTCATGTCTTCGGACAGGCGGAACTCAAGGCCGTCGGATTCTCTTCCTTCCTCGACGGAAACGTCTTCCAGACCAGCCATCACGTGAACCGCATTCCCTTTGTCGCGGAATTCAGCGTAGGCGCCGCCGCACGCATGATGCACGTGGAGTTCATCTGCGCCATGACCCTTCGAAGCAAGGAGTTCGACCAGCAGAAGGAACGCAATGCCTACGGCACCGTTTCGATCAACGTGAAGTTCTGAGCATGGCCACCGTCCTGATCACCGGCACCAATCGCGGCCTCGGCCTCGCCATGACCCGTCTCTTTCTTGAAAAGGGCCACACCGTCATTGCCACCAGCCGCAGGCAGCACGATTCCCCCGGTGTCCAGCTTTTGCACGAGACCTATCCATCAAACCTCCTGCTCCACACGCTCGATGTCACCTCCGATGCGAGCGTGAACACGGCCCTCAAGGACCTGTCCTGTGAAGTATCTTCGATCGATATCCTGATCAACAACGCAGGGATCTACCCCGAGGGTGGCGACGAATCGCTTGAGGAACTGCCCCTGGATCAATTCCAATCCGCAATGGAGGTGAACTACCTTGGAACCATCCGTGTGACCAAGGCCTTCCTTCCACATCTCAAAAAGGGAAAGGATGCCCGCATCATCAATCTCTCCTCCGGTGCCGCCACCCTGACAGAAAAGGATGATTCCCGCCGTTACTGCTACGGCCCGTCGAAGACCGCATTGAACATGTTCACGAGAACCCTCGCATGCGAACTCAGGCCTCTTGGGATTCCGGTGGTGGCCATCAGTCCCGGCTGGGTCCGCACGGACATGGGAGGGAGTGATGCCGATCTCGGCATCGAAGAATCCGCCGAAGCCATAGTGGAAACGATCACCCATCTCACCATGGATCTTACCGGAGAGTTTCTAGACCGATTCGGAAAAACCGGCGTCTACAAGTGGTAGAGCCAAGGAGCGCGGACTTCAGTCCGCCCATGAAAACGAAAAAGGGCATGAAGAATCTCTCTCCATGCCCTTCGTGATCCTCGATTTGGAGATCAAATATCAGTGATCCACAAAATCGTTGTGGAACTCCCGTCCGAGGCGGGTCTCAGCCACATATCCCTTGCGGATGACGAAATCGCCAAAGGCCTCTCCCTCTTCGCGATTGGAGGCATAATCCCGGATCACAGGCTCAAGCAGGGCCTTGATCTCCTCAGCCTTGCAGGAGTTCTTGTAGAGCTTGCTCAGGCGCTCTCCGTGGTGGCCTCCACCGAGGTAGACATTGTATTTGCCAGGTGCACGGCCAACGAACGCGATCTCGGCAATGTAGGGACGGGCACATCCATTGGGACATCCGGTCATGCGGATGGTGATGGCGTCATTGCTGAGTCCACAGTCTTCCAGCACCTCTTCCAACTCGGTCAGAAGGTCAGGCAGATAGCGCTCGCTCTCAGCCAGTGAAAGGCCACAGGTCGGAAGTGCCACACAGGCCATGGAATTCAGACGCAGCCCGCTCGCGGTGTAGCAACTGTCCAACTTGTACTCCTTGAGCAGCGCCTCAATCTTCGGTTTCTGTTCAGGCGTGATGTTGGCGATCATCAGGTGCTGGTTGGGCGTCAGGCGGAAGTCTCCCGTGTGCACCCTTGCAATCTCGCGAAGACCGGTCATGAAAGGCTGGTCATCCGTGTCCTTGAGGCGTCCGTTCTGGATGAACAGGGTCACATGGCTGTTGCCCTCGGGATCCTCGGTCCAACCATAGCGGTCGCTGTTGTCCTTGAACTCAAAGGGACGGGCATCCTCAAGCTTGTAGCCAAGATACTCCTCCACCTTTCCACGGAACCAGTCGAGGCCATGGTCATCAATGGTGTATTTCAGACGTGCATGCTTGCGCTCTTCGCGATCACCGTAGTCTCGCTGGACCAGCACCACCTTCTCGGCGACTTCAACCACCTGCTCCGGTGTGCAGAAGCCCATCACTTCAGCAAGGCGTGGGTAGGTCTTTTCGTTGCCATGGGTCATGCCCATGCCTCCGCCGACGGTCACGTTGAAGCCGAGGACCTCGTCGTTCTCGATGATGGCGATGAAACCAAGATCGTGGGCGTAGATATCGACATCGTTGCTCGGGGGCACAGCCACCACGGTCTTGAACTTGCGGGGGAGGTAATACTTGCCGTAGATCGGCTCTTCCTCGACCTCCGGATCGACCGTGACCTGGGTCTTTTCGCCCTTCTCGTCCGTCAGCCAGATCTCATGGTAGGCCTTGGTCCTGGGTGTCAGGTGATCACTGATGTCCTGGGCCGCCTTCTGCGCCACGGCATGTGCCTTGGACAGGAAGGGGTTCGGGTTGCACATGACGTTCCGGTTCACATCGCCGCAGGCCGCAATGGTGTCCATGCAGGTCTGGTTGATGTCGTAGATCGTCTGTTTCAGATTGGACTTGATGACTCCGTGGAACTGGAATGCCTGGCGCGTGGTCAGCTTAAGGGTCTTGTTCGCATAGTCATTGGCAAGACGATCCATCTCGATCCACTGCTGGGGGGTGCAGACACCACCCGGGACACGGACACGGATCATGAAGCTGTAGGCGGGCTCCAGCTTGTTCCTGCGCCGATCCTTGCGGAGATCACGATCATCCTGCTGATAAATGCCATGGAACTTGGTCAACTGGGTGTCATCCGCGGCGAGCGCGCCGGTGGATTGATCCGCCAGTCCCTCAAGGATGGTGCCACGCAGGTAGCTGCTGGCCTCCTTGATGTTTTCATTCTTGGCAACTTTTAGCTCTTCCGAGCTGTTCAACCTGTCGAGTAACGTCGTCATGCTCTTAACTGTCTTTCAAAAATCAGACGGAATTCTGGGCCTCCGGCCGCAAAAGGAGCGGGGAACCTATCAATCCTCGCCTCCGACCGCAATAGCCGCTTACAGGCACTTTCAAAGCCCGAACTTGATGAACTGGAATATTTGAACGACCGTTTCCGTCAAGACAACATGTTCCTCATCCCACCCATCAACCATCATGCCGGGCACCCTGTGATCAGGGGCCGTAGCCTGTTGTGGGGATGCCTGATGCTGTTGGTTTATTCCCTCCCGTCCATCCAGGCAGCAGAGAATTCCCTGACCTGGGACAGGAATGGTGAGCGAATCACCGCTGATGTCTCCGGCTGGACCATCGAGAAAACCCTCGAGGAAATGGCCGCCAGGACCGGTTGGGAGATCTATATGGAGCCCGACAGCGAACATACGGTCTGGACGCGCTTCAGGAACCTGCCCGTCGGAGAGGCGCTCGGCCGGATTGCCGGCAAACTCAATTACGCCCTGATCCCCCGCCCCGGGCAACCAGACCAGCTTTTTGTCTTCAGCACCCGCAAGGACAAGGCCACCAAGAAGATCATTGCAAAGAAGTCCAACAAGCTGGATGACGAGCTCATCCTGACCTTGGAAGACGGGATGGATCCCGACGAAATTACCCGGAAACTGAATGGAAAGATCATCGGGAAGATCGACGGCCTCAATGTGTTTCGCATGAAGTTCGACGATCCTGCATCCGTCGACATCGCCCTGGACCAGTTGAGCCAGCTGGACGGAGTCGAATCCGACTTCAATTACTACATTGAGGCACCACCCACTCCACTGCCTTCCCCGAACACGACCGCCTTCCCACTCAATCTCGACCCGACACCGGTATCGCGTGAAGATGCGATCGTGATCGGGTTGATCGATACCGCGATCCAGTTGGAAGGATCGCCCTATGCCGAGTTTGTCCTGGACACCCTCAACCTGGGGCAGTCGGCAACCACCTCCTCCATTGCCCCTACCCATGGCACCCATGTATTGGATGCCCTCCTGACCGGTATTGCCGCGTCAGGCGAAGGCTCCACGAAGGTCCGGATCGTCGCCGTGGACGTCTATGGCAACAACCTTTCCACCACCACCTACGATGCCACTGCCGGAGGAGTGAAGGCGGTGGAGAATGGCGCCACCGTCCTCAACTTCAGCCTGGGTGGGCCCGATGACACCACCTACTTCCGCGACTTCATCGACAACGTGACCGACAAGGGTGTGGTGGTCGTCGCCTCCGCCGGCAACAACGGATCCACCACCTCCATCTATCCCGCCGCCTTTGAGAAGACCATCTCCGTGACGGCATTGGGTGCCGATGGCCAACTCACCTCCTACGCCAACCAAAGTCCCACCGTCGATGCCGCCGCCCCCGGCATCAACTACGCCGAGTTCAATCATCGGACCTACGTTTCCGAAGGCACTTCCGTCGCCTCACCCCAGGTGGCCGGAGCCATCGCCCATGGCATCGAAGCCGGCCTGACTCCGGCTCAAGCGACCCAGACGGTCGTCGAGTCCTCCCCCGTCCCGAAATAGTAAGGTAGGGCCGCCTTGCCAAGGCGTCCCACGAAAGGCTCAGCAGGAGCTTCGCCCCCCTTCTCCTCCCCAAGAAGTGGGACAGCTTGGCAAGCCGTCCCTACCTGCCCAACCGCACTTTTCTTTCCCAAATCTGTCCAAAAGGGCCAAAGTCCGCCTAACCCTTTTGAAAAAGACCATGCCGGAAGACGATCGCGCAGAAGAGTTCATCAGCCTGCTCGCCAGCAACGAGCGCTTGATCCATGCCTATGTGTTCTCACTGGTGAACAACATCACCGATGCCGAGGACATCCTCCAGAACGCCAAGGTCATCATGTGGCGCCACTTTGAGCAGTTCCAGAGCGGGACCAACTTCGGAGCCTGGGCCCGCAAGATCGCCTTTCACCAGATCCTTTCCTATCGCAAGAAGCAGAAGAAGCAGCAGATGCACATCAGCGACGAGTGCCTTCAGTTGGTGGCTGAAGATACTGAAAGCATGCAGGAGGAACTCGAAGCCCAGCACATGCTGCTCAACAGCTGCATCTCCAAGCTGCCCGAAAAATACCGCACCCTGATCGAGCTCCGATACAAGGAAGGCCTCGACATCGAGGACATGGCACCCAGAACCGGACAGTCCGAAGGCGCCGTCTATCGCATGTTGAGCCGCGTCCGCACCATCCTTCAGGACTGTGTCGAAAAACATTACCGCCAGCAGGAGGCCCTATGACCGACGACCAAAGACAGGAATTTCTCTCCTTATTCGACCGCTACATCGAGGAGCGCCTGACGCAAGAAGAGGTCACCCAATTGGATGACCTTCTGACTTCCAATGAAGAGGCTCGACGCCTTTTCATCCGCTACGCCCACCAGCACGGCATGCTCCACTGGAAGCTGTCAGGAAATGAGGGTATCTCCTTCGAGGCGCTGGAGAAGAACGAAAAGACCAATCCCACAACCAGACAGGACTCGAAGATCATTCCCTTTCCCCGTAGTTGGGCTGCCCTCGTCGCCTCGATCGCCCTGCTCTTCTGCGGCATCTGGATGGGGATGCATCTCTTCACCACAGAATCTGAAACTGCCAGTCAGCCGATCACCCCAGCCTTGGAGCCCCAAGCCGTCGCAAAGCTGATCGAGACCATCAACTGCCAGTGGCAAAGCAGCTCACTTCCCACTGCACAGGGATCCCTGCTTGTCGCAGGCCGGCTTCGCCTGGCCAGTGGCATCGCCAAGCTGGAGTTCTTGTCCGGAGCCACGATCACCCTCGAGGCTCCGGCTGATCTGGAGATTGTCGATTCCATGAACTGTGTCCTGCACTCCGGGATGCTCATTGCGAATGTGCCACCTCCCGCCCAGGGCTTCACCGTGGATACCACCCAGGCCAAGCTCATCGATTACGGAACCGAGTTCGGCGTGAACGTGGATCCCGCCGATGGCACGACGCAGGTGCAGGTCTTCGAAGGCATTGTCGACGTCGAGCATTCCGTCTCCGGTGAGATCAAGCGTATGAACAAGGGCATCCATTCCAGCATCGATGCCGATGCCATCCGACTTCGTGACTCCGGAACGCCGGAGCCCGGAATGCGTCAACAGCGCATCTCCCAGGGCAACCAACTCTTCGATACCGTCCTCACCACGGCACAGGGACGCGGCAAGGATGCCTACATCCAGACCGGTCCCCAGGACATCCACACCTCCGATGTCCTGCTCCTGCTCAAGAACACAGAGACACCCTCCTTCCGTCGCAAGGCCTACCTGAGCTTTGATCTCGGCTCACTGGGCAATCGGAAGATCAAGCAGGCTGAGATCCGATTGACTGCCAAGCCCAGTGGTTACGGTTTTGCCACGCTTGTGCAGGACTCCGTCTTCGCCATCTATGGTGTCACCCGGGATGCGAGCGACACATGGAATCCGGATGCGCTCAACTGGGACAATGCCCCTGCCAATGGAGCAGGTGCTTCCGAAGTCGATCCCGATGCCGCCGTCTTCCTCGGGGAGTTCACCGTGCCCATGGGTGCCTTTGAAGGCTCCTTCACACTGTCGACCCCGGAACTGGTCGATTTCCTCAACAAGGACAACAACCGTCTTGCCACCCTCGTTCTGGTACGCCAGACCCTGGAGCAACGCAGCGGAGGCCTCGTCCACGGATTCGCCTCCAGCCGCCACCCTACCGCGGCTCCACCCACGCTTCGGCTGGTGACGGAATAATTTTCGCCACAGGGGACATCGTGGAATCACAGAGAAGAACGAATCCATAAGATGGAGGGACAAGCTCCTGCGACTCCCACTTCAAAGCCCAGGAAGGGCTACCGCCAACATCGATGGCGCACAAAGCTCTGCTCTGGAAATTGGGACTCGTGGGAACTCTTCCCTCCACCTGAAATCTCTTGAATAAGGAACACAGGAAGAAAGGAATTCCTCACTTCCTGCCTTCCTCATTCAGAATCCAATCTCAGTGTTTCTCTGCGAACTCTTGACCTGAGTTCGTCGAACGGTCTGTGGTTGAATCGTCCTTCATGGTCCTACATGATCTTTCAGTTCCCACAAGGAAGATCATGTCCAGCGAGGAAATCAAACCCATCATCGAACTCATTCTTTCCGAGAGCGGCAAAGGCATGATATGGATCATGCTGGCTGCAGGAGTGGCCGGCGCCCTTTCCCTAATGGCCATCGCCGTTGGATTCGTCATCGCCTTCAGGTCCAAGTGGCCCAGTGAAGAGAGGTGGGGGCACTGGTGCAGGATCGGATTTCTGGTCCACTGCATCATCACCCTTCCTTCCGCAGCCGCCTTTACAGGTGGTATCTGGGGTGCAAGCAAGGCCCTCAAAACCGCACTCGATGAAAACAACCTCGTTGAAAAGGCATCGGTTGAAGCACTAAACCCCATCGTCGCACAAGGCTATGTGGCCTTTCAGAATTATGGCAACACCAACAAGGTCGACATCGAGACCATTAAGGAACAGGCCTCACAGCTTCTTGCGGACGACCCCACCCTGGATCTAAAGAAGCTCAAGGATCTGCGGGACACGGCGGAAGCGGACGTCCTGAACCAACTTGCCGAGAAGTTCACCACCGAGAATCCAGATGGGGCGGAACGCTCCCTGACCCAGATCATCACCGACAAGGTCTGGCACTGGCTGGCAGAGAAGAAGACCAAGGAAATCTTCGCCAAATTCGATGAAGCCGTTACCTATGTGGAACAGTTCAAGGGTGACGACGATGGAGAGTTGAAGATCGGCGCCATTTCCGAAGCCGCAGCCCATCTATTCATCAAGCCCAAGTTCGATCAGTTCTACAAAGACTTCAGCAAACTACCAGTGAAGTTCTTCTTCTTCGAGATGGCGATTCTCACCGGAATCCCATTGGCCATCATCGAAGGCCTCATCATCTACCAAAAGAAGAAGGCCAAGCATCTTGAGGAACCTGTCCCACCAGACACCCCTGTCGCCTGAGTCCCATTGAATAGGGAAGACAGAAATGAAGGAATTCCGTACTTCCTGCCTTCCTCATTCAGAATCCAATCTCTGTGTTTCTCAGCGACCTCTGTGGTTGAAATAGAATAAGACCGCACCTGAAAACAGGCGCGGTCCCTTTAAATCGAATTCCTTGGCTCCTTAGGCCTTCACCTTGGACAGGGTGTCCTTGAGGGAGCTGGCGGACTTGGTGATGCCGGTCTTTTCCTTGGGCCAGAGGTCGATCTCGACGTGCTTCTCGACACCGCCGCGTCCGACCACTGTGGGAACCGACAGGCAGATGTTGCGGACGCCATAGCATCCGTTCTGGAGGGACGACACGGGAAGGAGCTGCTTCTTGTCGAGGGCGATGGCGTGGATGACGTCGCGGATCGCGATGGCCACGGCCCAGCCTGCCCCGCCCTTGCGCTTGATGACCTCGGCGCCGCTTCCTCGGGTGCGATCGAAGATCTTGTTCTGGATGCCGGGATTGACGTTCTTCAGTCCGCTCAATGGGAATCCATTGACCGATGCGGAAGACCAGACGGGAATCATGGAATCGCCATGCTCACCGAGGATCAGTCCCTTCACCTGGGTGGCAGGCAGGTCCAGCTCATCGGCGATGAAGGAAGAAAAGCGCGTGGTATCGAGCATAGTGCCCAGTCCGATGACCTGCTGCCATGGCAGACCGGCACGCTCGACGGCGAGATGCGTCAGGATGTCGACCGGGTTGGATACGACGAAGATGATCGCGTTGCTCTTGGTTCCGGCGGCTTTGATCTGGTCGATGATCTGCAGGAAGATCGAGACATTGCGGTTGATCAGGTCGAGGCGGGACTCATCAGGCTTACGACGTGAACCGGCGGTGATGAGGAAGATGTCGGAATCGGCGGCCTTGGCATAGTCACCTGCATAGATCTTCTGGTCGGCACAGAACGCGGCACCGTGAAGGAGATCGAGAGCCTCGCCCTCGGCCATGTCCGCATTCGCGTCGATGAGCTGGATTTCAGAGACAATTCCGGCGCACTGCAATGCAAAGGCCGAACAGGCCCCGACGCGTCCACCACCACCAATGACAGTTACTTTCATTCTTCTTCGTTCCTCTGGGTTGCTCGATAAGGTTCAACCGGGCCGTCTCAGCCCTTGAGCTTCTGCATGATCTGGTCGGTAATCGCGCTGACCAGTTCCTCCGCAGCCGGATCCGTGGCAGGCGCCGCAGGGTTACTGGAGGCATCCACCGCACAGGCCACACCCGGGCGCCATTCATTGTTGTCGCAGAGCTCACACTCCTTGAGTCCGATGCGCGGATCAGGAATCCCGAGGTTCTGCTTGATCGCCAGGAGGTCCTGCAGCTGGTTGGGCGTCATCGTGTTGGGCTTCTTGCCAAGCTGTGCGGCCACCAGGACGGTGCGGCAATAGGCCTCCAGAATCTCCATCTTGAAGTAGGCATCCTCCACGTTGTTGTGGCTCCAGGAAACCACACCATGGTTGGCCATCAGGATGGTGTTGTGCTTGTCCGAAAGGTCCGCCACCAGCTTGCCCATCTCAGGCGTACCAGGAGTGCGGTAAGGTGCAATCGCTACCGAGGCAAATACCTCATATTCCGGAATCATGCAGGTTGGAGGCTCGAGACCAGCCACAGCAAAACCCGTGGAATAGGGAGGATGGCAGTGACAGGTGGCCACGGCACGTGGCTGCGCCTTCATGATCTGAAGATGCATCAGGATTTCACTGGTACGCTTCTTCCGACCAAAGAGCTGGTTGCCCTCGAAATCCACCATGCACATGTCCTTCGGCTTCATGAAGCCCTTGCTGACCAGCGTCGGCGTGCAGAGAGCGATGTCCTCACCGATGCGGATGGCAATGTTGCCACCGTTGCCATCGACGTAGGCACGTTCCCAAAGACGGCGTCCCATGTCGCAGAGCTGACGCTTGAGGTCCTCGCACCAGGGAGAATTGAACAATGCCTCGAGCTCCGCCTTCGGGCTCTTGGAATTGAGCTTCACCGCAGGCTCACTGATGGTCAGTCCAAGGTTGCCACCGGAAGCCGCAGGAGCGGCGGGTGCCACCTTCTTCGACTTCAGGAAGTCCTTGGCGGACGGCGTGATGATGGCTCCTGCAGGCAGGTTGCTCAGGCTTTCGCCCCGGCGTGCCATGTCTTCAACGTCTTTGAGTGTGATGACTTTCTTCATCTTAAATTCAGCTGCATCTCGCTGCCCTCAGGCAGACTCATTCAGGATTGTAAAAAATGTGATCCACCAACGCGGCATTGATCGCATCGATGGGTGTGGGCTCGTCAAAGGGTGAGGCGGCCTCACGTCCTTCGACAAAACCGATGGTGTCTCCAACCGAACCACCCAGGTCATCATAGACCACCAGGCTTGGTTCGGTGCTCATGCCCTCGAGCGGCTCGGATCCCTGCTGGAAGTGTTCCCGGTTGAACGGACTCACCACCAGCCAGCGGGCACCCTTGAAGGAGGGAAGGCTCTTGTTCAGCGTGACGCGTCCGATGACGGTGCCCAGCCTCATACAAGCTGCCTTTCGTTGCCGTCCCTGCCACCATACTGTTCATCGACGATTCCGATGACCACCTGGCGGGCCGGGCTCTTGTCGTCACCCACGACCTTGCGGGCGGTCAATCCATCGGAGGAAACAATCACATGCTGGTGCATGCCTGCCCCGTACTGGTCGATCGCCACAATCGGCGTTCCGGAAGGATCGCCCTCGCGGGTGATGGGCTGGCAGATGAGAAGGCGGCAACCGTTGAAGCTCGGATGCTTCCGGGTTGCGGTAATGTTGCCTTCGACTCGTGCCAACTGCATGGAGATCAGTAGATCCGGAGGTTGTCGACCATCACACAGCGACGTGTGCGGGTGAAGGTCTTGGGATTCGTGATGCCCTCACCGGTCGGTGTGGCAATCGAGAAACTGAGGTAGCCTTCACCGCCCAGTCCCAGACCAGCACCGCAGGGACCATTCTTCACGAAGAGGGTCGTATCCAGCGCTCGGGCCATGGCCGTCATGTTGTTGACGTCATGGGAGTGGATGATGGAGGTGTGCTTGTAATTGTGCTCGGCCACCAGGGACTCCTGAATGCCCTCTTCCACGCTGCCCACGCGGACAATCGGAAGGAACGGCAGCATCTGTTCCTCGACCACGAATGGATCGTCGGCAGCCGTCTCGGCGAAGAGAAGCTGTGTCCCGGCAGGAACCGAGATTCCGGCTGCCTGGGCCAGCACCGCTGCGTCCTTGCCGATGAAGTCCTTGTTCACTGCAGCATGGGAGCAACCACCGCCCTCGCCTTCCTTGAAGGTGAAGGCTGCCTGCTTGAGCTGTTCCAGCTGGGCAGGATTCAGCTTTACGGCGCCGTTCTTCTCCATGGCGGACATGAACGGGTTGAACGTGCTCTCCAGGACGAAGACCTCCTTCTCACCAATGCAGAGCAGATTGTTGTCGTAGGCGGCACCCTGGATGATGGCCTTGGAGGCGCGATCCATGCAGGCGGTGTCATCGACCAGCACGGGCGGGTTTCCTGGACCGGCGCAGATGGCACGCTTGCCGGTCTTCATGGCCGCCGCCACCACGGCCGGACCACCGGTCACGCAGAGGAGCCGCACATGTGGATTGGCGCAAAGCTCGTTGAAGGAATCCAGTGAAGGATTCTCGATGATGCACGCGATGTTCGAAATACCCGTCTCACGCTCGATGGCCTCGTTGAAGACCTTGATCGCCATGGCCGCACACTTCGCGGCGGCAGGATGCGCGTTGAAGACCACCGCATTGCCGGCCGCCACCATGTTGACGATGTTGCCGGAAAGCGTCGGGATCGAATGCGTGGAAGGGGTGATCGCACCAATCACTCCAAATGGGGTGTATTCCTCGAGGGTGATGCCGTGGTCACCGCTCATGCCGAGCGGATTCAACCATTCCGTGCCGGGGACCAGCTTGATGATCTGCAGCTTCTCGATCTTGTGATCAAGGCGTCCGATCCTGGTCTCCTCCAGCTCGATGCGGCCCCATTCCTGGGCGTTCTTCTCACAGAGGGTCTTGACGATCTCGACGATCTTCTTGCGGGCCTCGACGCCCTTGGACTGCAGTTGCTTGAAGGCGGCAGCCGCCGCCTCACAGGCATCATCAGCCGTGCTGAAGACACCGTAGGCACCAGTTGAGGAGCCCTTCTTGCCTCCGCATCCACAGTCGCCATCATCCTTCTTGGAGGGTGCCGGGGTGCTTCCACCGAGGCGGCCCATCACTTCCTCGATGACCTCTCGGATCAGGGTTTCATTGACGTTGCTCATGGTCGGGTTCGCTCAGTGGTTATCGCTACAGGAAAGGATCACCTCGAATTGTAGATGATCTTCCCCTTCACATCGACGGCATCAACGATACCGATGATGACGGCGTCCACAGGAGCGTTCTTGAGGTTGGGTGCCAGGCGCGCAGAACTTCCCTGGCAGAACATGACCATCTCGCCTTCTCCGGCCCCGACACTGTCCACGGCGATGATGGTATTCATACCAGGCCGGAACTTCGTCGGGTCCTTTTCATCGACCAGCTGGGGACGGAGGATCAGCAGCTTGCGGCCGTTGATCCCGGCGTCCTTCTTGGTCGAAACCACGGAGCCTTCTACGAGGGCGAGAAACATATGCTTCTGTCAGATCAACCCTTGGAAGGGAGAACCGCGGCGACATCGGAGTGCGGACGTGCGATCACATGCACACTGACCACGGTGCCTCCGATGGCCTCGACAGCGGCTGCTCCTGCGTCGGTGGCGGCCTTGACGGCTGCCACGTCACCGGTGACGCATGCTGTCACGAGGGCGCTGCCGACCTGCTTCATGGGGCCGGTGAGGGTCACGTTGGCTGCCTTGAGCATGGCGTCGGTGGCCTCCACCAGGGAGACCAGTCCGCGTGTTTCGATGAATCCTAATGCTTGTTGTGCCATTTCTTAGTTTTGGTTTTGGGGTTTGAAATCTTGCTTGTTTCAGGCCGATGCACGCGCTTCGAGGAATCGCTTCACCTCACGCGCCACGACCAGTTCTTCGTTGGTTGGAATCACCATCACCTTGACTGCGGAATCGTCCGCACTGACAACGCCTTCCTTTCCGCGCAAGGCCTCATTGGCCTCGGGATCGATCTTGATGCCGAGGTTCTCGAGGTTCGCACAAACATCCGTCCTCAGCGGTCCGCGGTTTTCACCGATGCCCGCCGTGAAGACGAGGGCATCCAGGCCGTTGAGGTCGAAGTGGAAGGCACCGATCCAGTGTCGTGTCTGGTGGGTGAGATAATCGATGGCGAGTTTCGCCCGTTCGTTGCCCTGATCGGCAGCGTCCTGAATGTCACGGAGGTCGTTAGACACTCCCGAGATCCCGGCCAGTCCAGCTTCCTTGGTCATGAGCCGCTCAGCTTCGTCGAGGCCGATTCCGGTCTTGCGCATCACGAAAGGAAGCGCAAAGGAATCCAGGTCTCCAACCCGATTGTTCTGAGGCAGCCCCGATTGAGGGCTCAATCCCATGCTGGTCCCGATCGCCACGCCATTCCGGATGCCGGTCACCGAGGAGCTTCCTCCCATGTGACAGGACACCACCCGAAGGTCCGGGCCGTCGATCGCCGTCTTGCCGCCGTCGACATAAAGCCTGCGGCAGCGCTCGGCCACGTCTTCACGGCCCAGCAGTTCGGCGGAACGTTCGGCAATGAACTTATGGCTGGCGCCGTGGAATCCCCACCGGCGGATGCCCAGTTCATACCATTCGTGCGGTACGGCGTAACGCTGCGCGGCCGGTGCGGTCCACTGGTAGAAGGAGGTTTCGAACAACCCCACCATGGGAACCGACGGCATCTTCTCCCTGAACTGCCTTACACCGGCGATGTAGGGAGGATTGTGCGCAGGCGCGATCTCGTTGTAGAAGGCCATCGCTTCAAGGACGTCCTCGGTCAATTCCACACAGCCGCTCGTTTCGCGGGCCATGATGGTCTTGAAGCCGACAGCGGCCAGGTCGTTTTCACTTTCGATGAAACCGCCGTCGCGCAGCTGCTGGAGCGTCTCCTCGATGGCATCCGCGTGATTGACCACGCGCTCAAAGCCGCCCTTCGTCAACACCTCTTCGCCGCTGTCCGAGAAATCGAACAGCCGGTACTTCAGCGAGGTGGAGCCAAGGTTGGAGATGAGAACCTTCATTCAGGAGCCGTTTGGAATTATCCGATCCAGGGACCGAGTTCAGGCAGTTCCTCGTGAGGACGCGGGATGACCTGAACGGCCACCACTTCGCCCACCTGGGAGGCGGCGTCGGCTGCGGCATCGATGGCGGCCTTCACGGCGGCGACATCGCCACGGAAGAAACCGGTCACATAGCCGCTGCCCACCTTCTCCCATCCGCTCAACG
>CAZKNW010000032.1:0-16741 GCA_964554035.1 uncultured Verrucomicrobiota bacterium | reverse complement strand
GTGAAGGGCGGGAACCTCAATCGAATCGCCGTCGGCGAGACGCTTGAACCTGACGGCGCCTTCAGTCACCGAGAGTCCGGTTTCCTCCTGGTTCACCTCAACAGTCAGAACGGTTCCCAAGACTTCAAGCTCGGCTGTGACTGTTCCGATCCGGAGCGGCTTGCCTTCAGGTTGAGGGGATACGACTGCAGAAAGAACTCCAGCGCGTAGTTCGAGTCGCTTTCCTCGCGTTGACTCATTGATGCTCACTTCACAGCCTCCTCCCAAGGTAACCAGCGTTCCATCATCGAAGCGCAGTTGAGCTGAACCTGAGCTGCTTTCGATGAAGAAATAACCCTGGGGAAAAGAGTCGCCAGGCTTGAGCGCGACCACCTCGTTGCCCCGATAAAAAGCCCCATCAGCAATCTCGACTGATACCAAGTTGTCCGGTCGAGCAGAGAAGTATAGGGATAGGAGTATGCAGAGAATGGCAGCAATCCTCAATGGCCAGAGCCAGCTTTCCTTTTCTTCTGATTCTGGATTGGAAACCGTAGCTTCAGGAGTCGCTGCAGCTTCGGCATAGTTCCATTCCAGACTGGCGGAGAGCCCCATGTAGTTGAGATAGAACCGTTGGGCAGCAACATCATCGCGCAACAGGGAAGCCAGGTTTTCGTCTTCCTCAGGGCTGAGCAGATTGTCTGCTGCCCGGGAGACCAGGTCTTCCAGTTCCGGGCTGGGGCGATAGCTGGAATGCGATTTCACGATGTTGCGGCGGTTTGTGAGAGCCGACGTTCAATGCACTCCATCAGCGCTCTGCGAATGCGCCTCAACGCCTCTGAGAGTGCCTTGGGTGAACGTCCCTGTTTCGCTGCCAGATCCTGGACCTTCGCCCCTGGTTCATATCGTTGGGCGATCAGCTTGCGCTGGTCGGCCGGAAGTTTCTGAAGACATTGGAAGAGGGCGGAATGTCTGGAGTTCTCCCCGACCCACTCTACCTCGGCAAGGTCCGCCAGTTGTTCTGTCAACTCATCGTCGAAGTGCAGTTTGGATCGCTGAAGCCGCTTCCGATAGGCCATGACCTGGAAACGGGCGATCTGGAAGGACCAGGCATCAAAACCGGTGCCCAATTCAAACTCCTCCGATTTCCTCCACATCACCATGTTGGTTTCCTGCAGGACGTCGTCGGCATCGGCCGGGCGCCGGACCAGGGCAAGGATGAAGGCGTAGAGCTTGCGCTGATTGGCCGTCAGGAGGCTGACAAACTCCGAGGAGGCGCCGTGCTTTGGCTTGTCGGTGGACATTGCTGGTGGAGAATAGCGAAGGATTTCAAAATCCCACGCTCTTTTACCAGTCACGCCAATTCCCTTGAAAAACAGGAGGGAGGATCAGTTCCCAGCTCCGCTGTAGTAACCGTCCATCTCCTTCCACCAGTCCAGAAGCCGCCCCTTCATGGATTTGACCTTTCGCTGGCGTTTGGGCGCTAGGTTCCTCGATTCGCCGATGTCCTTGCTGAGGTTGAAGAGTCTGGTCTCGGAACCATCCGGGTTGCAGAGGAGTTTCCAATCACCCTCGCGCATGGCGAGATGAGGACTGATGTGCTCCTTCTTTCCGGGACTGATGCTGCCGTGGACACCGTATTCCCAGAACAGGGGAGCGGGGCGGTTGATCTCTTTTCCGAGCAGGGCGGCGGACATGTCCTCGCCATCGAGGTTGCTGGTGTCCGCCTGGATTCCGGTGAGGGCGACGATGGAGGGGAAGACATCGATGGCTGCCATGATGCTCCGGTCATTGGTTGTTCCTGCGGTAATCCTGCCGGGCCATCGGGCGATGAAGGGCATGCGGGTGCCGCCCTCATAGAGACTCCATTTCCGTCCGAATAACGGGCCCGTGAAGCCAGGCGGGGTGTCGCCGGCCTTGTAGTAGCGGGGCCAGTCCGTGGGGCCGTTGTCGCTGGTGAAAAGGACGATTGTTTCCCCAGTCAGCTTGAGCTCGTCCAAGGTGTCGAGAAGCCTTCCGATCTGCCGGTCCATTTCATCCAACACGGCAAAGAAGGCGGCGTCTGGAGGGTTGTCGGACTTACCCTCCCATTTCCTGAGTTGCTCCTCGGAAGGCATGTGGGCGTCGTGCACGTCGTTGGGAAAGACACGCAGGTAGAACGGCTGGTCCTGATTGCGCTTCATGAAGTCGATGGCGTGATCGACGTAGGTCTCGGTGGTCTTGTGCTTGGGGAGATCGAGGATCGTCCCTCGCCCGTGAGTCCAGCTTTCCTTCTGGTTGCCGGTCTTCTGCCAGAGGATGCGATCACCAAGGCCTTCGAAGGAAACGAGGGATTCCTCGAAGCCATAAGCCTGGGGAAGGGGGGCATCGCCGACATCTCGGCCTCCGCCCATGTGCCATTTCCCAAAGTGGGCGGTCTTGTATCCATTGGCCTTCATCGCCTTGGCCAGGGTGGGAGCCTCGGGATCCAGCCAGTCGGGCATCTTGCGGTCGCGGTTGGATTTCCGCGTGGCGAAATAGGAGTGGACGCGATAGCGCTGCTGATACTGACCGGTGGTCAAGGCGACCCTCGATGCGGAGCAGATGGGGGAGTTGACGTAGAAGTTGGTGAGCTTGATGCCCTCCGTGGCCAGTCGGTCGATGTTGGGGGTCTTCATCGCCGGATTGCCGAAGCAGCTTGGGTCGGCGTAGCCCATGTCATCGATGAAGAGGACAAGGACGTTGGGCTGCCTTGCTTCGATGCTGCAGGCAAGTGTCAGGATTAGGATGAAGGGATTCAGGAATCGCATGTTGAATCAGAGTTCGAACTTCTGGGCCTCGTTGGAATCGGGTGTGGCATGCGCGGACTTCTTTGGTGCCTTCTTCCTCTTCTTGGAGCCTGGCTTTGGAAGGACCTTGGCGCGATTGGCCCACGTTTCCCAGTTGGCCTTCAGCTGGTTCGCCTTCCTGGGTTGCTTTTGAGCGAGGTTGACCTGTTCGGTGCGGTCCTGTTTCAGGTTGATCAGTTCCCATGGACCGTTTCCACCGAGGCGCACGAGCTTCATGTCGCCCTCCCGAATGGCGGCGTTGCCCTCGTGCTCCCAGTAGAGCGTGCGTTGGGCGAAGGTTCCTTTCTGCGTCAACAGAGGTTTCAGGCTTTGTCCCTGCAGGGGGATGATGGTCCTGCCCTTGAACTCCTTGGGATATGTGGCGCCAGCAAGGTCGGCGCAGGTGGCCATCAGGTCGATGACGTGGGTGGGGGTGTCGACCCAGTCCCTTTTGCCTTCCGGCTTGCGAATACCCTTGGGCCAGTGGGCGATGAGCGGCGAAGCGATGCCTCCTTCGTGGTTGTAGTGCTTGTATTTGCGGAAGGGCGTGTTGTTGAGGTGGGCCCAGCATTGTCCGATGAAGACATTGGAGTGGGGATCTCCGGGGTTCTTGCCCTGGTAGCGACCTGAAACGCCAGCCTCCGCATTGCCACCATTGTCGGAAAGAAACAGAATCAGCGTGTTGTTGAGTTCATTGCGTTCCTTCAGGGCGGAGACGAGCTTTCCGATGTTCCGGTCGATCTCTTCAATCATCGCCGCGTAGATGGCCATCATGTCGTCGTAACGCTTCTTTTCCCCCGCTGAGAGGGAATCCCATGACGGAACATTCTCAGGACGGTCCTCCATCTTCCAGCTGGGATCAATGAGACCGGACTCGACCTGTCGCTGGTGGCGTTCCTCGCGCAACTGGTCCCATCCCTTCATGTACTTGCCGCGATACTTGGCAATGATCTTCTCGGGGGCCATGCAGGGAAAGTGAGGTGCGACGTGGGCGAGGTAGAGAAAGAAGGGCTTTTTCTCATCGCGTGCCTCATCGATGAAGCGGATGCCTTGTTCCGTCCATAGATCGGTCCCGTACCAGGGAGGATCGAAACGGGGATCCTGCCTCGAGACCTCCTTGCCGTTGAGGAAGAGCTTGGTGCCACCCTTGGATCCGGTCTGGTTGGAGAAGTGCAGGCCACCGGCCGGCAGGTTCAGGCTGCGTTGGAACCCTCTAGATGCCGGTGTGACATTGTTGTTGAAACCCACATGCCATTTGCCGGTCATGGCGGTGAAGTAACCGGCCGGGTTCAGGACTTCGGCGATGGTCATGCACTCATCATTCAGGCGCCCCATGTAACCGGGAGCTCTCTGGTCGGTGGTCATCCAGCCGATTCCGGCCTGATGGGAGTAGAGCCCGGTCAGGAGGGAGGCTCGCGTGGGACAACAGCGTCCGGTGTTGTAGAACTGTGAAAATTTCAGTCCTCCCTTGGCCAGTTGATCGAGGTGGGGTGTCGGGATCTCGCTACCGTATGGACCGATGTCCGAGAAGCCCATGTCATCGACCATGATGATGATGATGTTGGGGCGTTTGTTGTCCGCTGCGGAAGCCCAGGTCAGCATCAGCAGGGAAGCAGATAGCAGCAGGAGCCAAAGGCACTTTCTGGAGGAAAGGTGAGTCATAAGCGAAAACACTAGTGCCCGATCAGATCCAAGCCAATGCTGGGAAGCACAGGACCTTGGAGAAATCAGGTCGTGCAATGCTGCCTGCCCTCGGTCGCGGAGCATCGCAGATGCATTGGCGAAACACCCTTTTTCGTCAACCTGAACCGCCGATCCATACGCTGCCGAGCGCGGCTACGCTACTCGCCATGGCTGGAGGAATCCGCGGCCTTTCGTTTCGAGCTCAGGCTGGACAGGTAGGCCACCAAGTCACGCAGTTCGCGAGGGGGCAGGGCGGCGCCAAGGGGAGGCATCGCGGAGATCGGAGGAGTGATGCTCTCGATGTTCGAGCGTGCGATGGTCATGGGCTTGCCGTCGAGTCCCACGAAATCGAGTTCGTCCTTCTTTTCCCTGGCAATGCGCCCGAAGACCGATCCCCCATCCTTGAGCATGATCCCGGAACTTCCGTAACCGGGTGCAATCACCGCACCGGGAGCCACGAGGGATTCCACCAGTTTGTCCGGCTTAAGGCGTTCTCCAACCTTGGTGAGGTCCGGCCCCTGGATCCCGCCGTCATTTCCAACCTTGTGGCACTGCATGCAGGCACCCTGGTTCTGGAAGATGGCTTCCCCTGCACGAACATTGCCTCCGTGCTCGCTCAGGCTGAAGAT
Organism: uncultured Verrucomicrobiota bacterium; assembly: GCA_964554035.1. Taxonomy (GTDB): domain Bacteria; phylum Verrucomicrobiota; class Verrucomicrobiia; order Limisphaerales; family CAZKNW01; genus CAZKNW01. The sequence goes on along the minus strand of CAZKNW010000032.1, from coordinate 11,646 downwards.
GGCGTTGGTGGAGGAGTTGGCATAGTTCTCTGCGACCTTCCTTGCGGCCTCGTCCTTGGAGTCTGCGAGCGCAAGGTAAAGATCGAGCCATAGTTCCTTCCTGACCTTTGAGGCTTCGCGGCCGTTCCAGAGCTGAAGGATGGTCTTGGGCTGGGCGGTGGCAAGACCGTCGATGGCGGAGCGTGCAGGCGCGAGGGCGTCGGTCTGGATGCTCTTGGATGCGTGGACCGGGATGCCTTCGACGTTGAGGGCAAAGGCATGACGGATGGCGGCGGCCCGCACGTCGGCCATCTTGTCCCCGAGGAGCCCGGCAACGAGGCTGGTTGACTGCTTGCCGGTGGTCTTGACCAGGCTGTCGAGTGAGGCGACGCGAACTTCCGCTTCAAGCTGCTTGTTGGTGATCTGGGCCCGCAGGGTTGCCGGCTCGAGCTGGATTCCTGATTCGTCGGCAAGCTTCAGTGCGAGGGCCGTCAGGTTGGCTGGCTGATTGCCGGACAGGAACTTCCTGACTTCATCACTGATCGTCTTGCCCAGCCCGGCCATCGAACGATCCTTCACCTTCTGGGGCCGGTAGTGACCGAGGACGGGATCCGTATCAATGCACTTTTCCCAAAGCCTCAGCGCATGAAGTGCCGCCTCACGGATTGATCCGGCAAGGGAGGTGTCTGAGGCCATGGCGACGAGTCTTCTTGCCTGGTCTGCTCCACCAAGGCGGTAGTTGGCGGCGACGATGCGGCGCTGAAGCGTCTCGGGAAGGGTGGTTGCGGATGGAAGCGATGCCAACTGGACGCCGGCGGTTCCGTCCAAGGCCTCTGTGTCATAGATGGCACGGACGGCCTCGCGTTGAATGAGCGGGGACTTGTCGCCGAGGAAGCGGACCAGTTCCGGGCTGGCGTGGCGGCGCAACTGAAGCAGGGCGGTCAGGCGGACCTCATCCGACTTGTGGTTGGAGCGAGAGGCGGCGTCCTTTTCCGTTGCGAGGCGATCCAAAGCAGTCAGGCAGGCATGCCGCAGCACGGTATCCACAGGGCCCTTTCCATTCTGTTCCGCCATGGCGAAGAGGGCATTCACGGCCTGGGTGTCTCCACGCTCGGCAGTACGACTCAGCGCAATGGCTGCGAGTGAACGAACCCGAGGTGACTCATCCTTGAGCAGGTCGACCATCCGGTCGCGGGTGCCTTTGGCCCTGGTCTCTCCAAGGGTGCGTGAGGCATTGGCACGAATCTCGGGTTCCGGATCGTGTGTCAGTTTGAGCAGGTCCTGGATGAGAGAACCATGGCTGGGTGCCAGCTGTCCCAGGCCCCAGATGGCGTGAAGCCGGGTCACGACGCGTTGGGAGGAATCCGTTGCAATGGACTGGAGCGTCTCGAGTCCAGCCTTGCCGCGCTTGACCAGTTCGAACTGGGCTGCCTGCCGAAGCCGTTTGTCGGCGGATTTGATGTGTGACTTGAGTTGGTCCAGGGACTCGCCACCGAGGCCTCGCTTGAAGATGGCGGCCACCCTGGCCCCCGCTTTCCTTGCTGTCGCCTCCTTCGGAGTCAGGACCTGGATCGCACCGTTCTCGTTGATGCTCCAACCTCCACCGAAGTCGCAGATGTAGATATTTCCATCGAACCCGAGTTCCACGTCGCTGGCGCCAACCCCCTTCACAAGGACTTCTTCGGAAATGGCGTTGTAGCCGGCGCCCTTTGGTTCCACACCGATCGTGAGGATGGTGCAGTTCTCGGACGGACCGCGGTAGTTCGCGAGAAGGAACTTGTTCCTGAGATCGGCGGGAAGTGAGTCGCCCGTGAGGTAGGTGACACCCGAGGGTCCACGTGCGACGTGGGATGCGGGCGGATAGACCCATTGGGGTTGTTCCTCGTTGTAGGTGTCGAACATCCGTTCGGCCACCCACATGGACTTGGCTGGATGGAAGGCTTCCCAGTCGAGAATGGTGACGTAATGGTGGGCGGACTGATGGGACATGTTCCAGCCTGAGTCGGTGCCTTCAAGGGCGTAGACCATGCGTGCGAAGTCGCCGATGTCCCCCGTGTTGTCGAAGGTGAAGAGATTTCCGAAATCATCGAAGGCCAGTTCCTGGGGATTGCGCAATCCGTCACAAAAGACCTCGAAGTTCTTTCCATCGGAATCACAGCGGAAGATGGCGCCACGACCGGGGCCGGAGTGGACCTTTCCATTTTCATCGGTCACATGATAGCCGCGGTCGCCGACCGAGAAATAGAGCATGCCATCGGGACCACGCGTGATGCCATGGAGGTCGTGTCCAATGAAGGAGACGCGGGCACCAAATCCCTCCACGATCGGCTGGTGCGTGTCGGCGATGCCGTCGTCATTGGTGTCGGTGAGCTTCCAGAGGTTCGGAATGCAGGTGAAATAGACCGCATCGTCCTCCGGGAGAACCGAGAACCCGATGCCGTCCAGTGTGTTCTTGAAGTGGTCCGAGAAGAGTGTGCGGTGGTCGGCGGCACCATTGCCGTCCTTGTCCTCGAGCCGGATCAGTCGATCCGCCACGGCAGTGAACCAGCCTTCAGGAAAACGTCCTGGGTTTTCATCGTAGAGCTTCTGCCGGTCCTCCACGGCCACCGACTGGAAATCACCCCTGACGAGTTCGCTGGCACCGCGGAGATCGGGTGTGCCCAGCCAGAAGCGGTTGGCCTCGGCGACGAAGATGCGCCCCTGGCGATCGATGCCGAAGCTGCCCGGATTCTCCACAAAGGGAAAGCGGACCCAGGTGTGTCCCTCAAGACCCTCGTGTTGGACGAGTCCTGTGAAGGGTTGCCTTTCATTCTTGAGCGGAGGTAGCTGGTCTTCAGGAACGGTTGGCAGCTGCTTGAAGCGATTGGCCAGTTCCTGCGAAGAGGGGGCAGGTGACGTGTGGATGCCGGCAAGCAGTGCGAGGACGGCTGTGAAGCGGACTGGTTGGACACGCATTCTTGATTTCATGATGATTGCTGGAACGCCAGAAGACTAGACGGGCGGGTGGGCTTTTGAAAAGCGTTCCCTCCTCAATGACTGTCAGAAAAGGGCAGGAATTCGAAGAAAAGCCCTCATCAGGGATTCTGGAACTGCTGGCGATACTGCCGGGGCGTCAGTCCGGTTACCTTCCTGAAGTGTCTTGTGAAATGACTCTGGTCGTAGAATCCGGTCTTCACCGAGATCTCGCCGATCGTCTCGGAAGTCCGCGACAGGAGATGTCTTGCCTTCTCGACGCGAAGGGAGATTAGGAAGCGGTTTGGTGAGGTATGGAAGAGCTCTGAAAAGCGCCTGTTGAAATGGGTGACGGACAGTCCAGCCATGGCGGCGAGTTCGTCGGTGGAGACCTGTTCCGAGAAATGATTCTCGAGATGACGGATGACCTGGAAGAGATTCTGAAACTGCCTTGCGAGTTCCTCGGGAGTCGAGATCGCGTATCGAACCCCTGCGATTCCGATGACTTCGTTGGTTCTTGAGAAGAGCGGTGTCTTGCTGGAGCGAAACCAGCCGGGCTTTCCGTTCTGATCGATGACGAACCAGCTCTGGTTGGGCAGGGGACGGGCTTCTTTCATGATGGCGGCATCTTCAGCAATGTAGGCCTCGGCGAGTGCGGGAGGATGGAAGTCGCGATCCGTCTTTCCTAGAAGCCCCTCCGGTCCGGAAAGGTTCTTGGCTGAGAGCATGGCGGCATTGGCCGCGATGAACCTGCTGCTTCGATCCTTTGCGTAGAAGACCACGCCCGGAAGGAATTCGAAGAGCGCAAGGAAGCTTTCCGCGGAGGGGTGGCTCCTGAAGAAGGCCTGATCAATGGCGAGTGGCATGGTCGGATCATACCAAAAAAAATCCAGCCCGCTACAAGACAGAAAGGTGGTTGGTGTTAATATCCCTCCATTACCTGCATGAAGAATGTCATTCCAATGCTGTTGCTGGCTGCCTGTTCGAATGGGGCGATGGGCGAGGAAAGAATACGCGTGGAGTTCAACCGCGACGTCCGTCCGATCCTCAGCGACAAATGTTTCTACTGCCATGGTTTCGACGAGAAGAACCGGAAGGCGGGATTGAGGCTCGATACCGCTGAGGGAGCCAAGGCGGACCTGGGAGGTTATCGGGCGGTGGTTCCTGGAAGTCCGGAGAGTTCCGAGTTGATCCGGCGGATCCATGCAAAGGACCCGGATGACCTGATGCCTCCACCTGAGACGGAGCAAGCGCTCACCCCTGCGGAGAAGGAGACCTTGGCAAGGTGGATCGCCCAGGGAGCCGACTATCAGGAACACTGGGCATGGAGCGAACTGAAGCGTCCGGAGGTGCCTGTTGCCTCCATCGGAGTCAGCCCGGTGGATGCCTTTCTGGAGAAGGGCTGGGAAGCGGAGGGGGTAACTCCTGCCAGCCTGGCCACCCCGCGGGAAAGGCTCCGCAGACTGAGTCTTGACCTGAGGGGATTGGCGCCCAGCTTCGAAGAGGTGAGCGCCTTTGAGAAGAATCCGTCCGATGAGGCCTTCCTTCAGATCCGGGACCGTTGGATGAGTGAGATTGCCTATGCGGAGAATCAGGCGCTTGGTTGGCTGGATCTTGTTCGCTGGGCGGATACGTCGGGCTTCGTGAGTGATGAACCCATTGCCTCCGGAGCCTATCGCGCCTGGGTGGTCCGCTCCTTCCTTCACAACCAGCGTTTTGATCAGTTCTCGATGGAACAGTTGGCGGGCGACCTTCTTCCTGATCCAACGGATGACCAGTTGATCGCATCGGGCTACAACCGGATCCTGAACACGAATTGCGAAGCTGGGGCGATTGAGACGGAACAGCTTTACAAGCTGAAGGGAGAGCATGTGCGTGCGCTGGGCACGGTCTGGCTAGGGATGACCACGGGTTGTGCCGAATGTCACGACCACAAGTTTGATCCCTTCTCGGCCAAGGACTATTACAGCCTTGCGGCCTTCTTTGACGATTTGGTCGAGGCTGGTGTCTACACGCCCGGGGACCGGAGGGAGCCGCTTCATTACGTCCATGACCGGCCGGCGGATCGTAAACGTGACAAGGTGCTGTCAGGGAAGATTGCCCGGTTGAAGGATGAGATCTACAGCTTTTCGCGGGGAGGAAGCGATGCGTGGGAGGAGGAAGTTCGAAAGTCCCTCTCCGACAAGGACGGCCGGACCGACTACATCTGGATTCCCGGTGAGCTTCCCGCCGTTCGGGTTCTGGAGGGAGGGTTCACGAAGGTGAAGGATGTTGAGAGGGGTTGGGTGCGTGAAACGAGGGCCGCGGAGGGAGAACTCCGGCGCCATCACGCTGCCGAGACCATGACGGGCTATCTGCACCAGAAGTCCCTGCAGACGGATCCGAAGACGGACGGGTTGTTTGTGGATGCATGGATCGATCCGGACAGCACGCCCGAGTGGGTGGGGTTCCAGGTATCGCATGGAGACTACGGAAGGCTTGGGTGGAAGACGGCGAACTACGAGACCTACTATTGGGGCAATGCCGGGCCTGAGTTACTCAAGGAGGCCCATGCATGGAGTGAGCCTGGTCGTGTAAGACGGATGGGTGAACTTCCGGATACGGGTGGGTGGGTCCGCCTCAGGGTTCCATTCGATCAGCAGATCAAACCAGCCTCAGGCCAATCCTTCGAGGCGGTTGGCGTTGCCTGGCTTCATGAAGGCGGGAGGGTTCGATGGGGTGGAAGTGGAGCTGAGATCCGGGTTGCCAAAGCCCTGCCACTCAGGTTGGGAGAGACGGGAATCCGGAAATGGTGGGATGTGCCATTCAATCGGCAGTTCTACCAGAGACGCATGGAGCTCGTGGCTTCAGCCGTCAGGAAGGCGGCCAGGGATCGGGATGAGGTGGAACGGATGCTCGTCCGAAGGGCGTGGCAGGAGGCTGTCCAGCCAGAACGGATGGGCTTGCTTCGGAAGCTGGAGGGTGAGTTGCACGAACTTCGCAGTCAGGCCATGCCGGTTCTGGTTTCCAGGAAGGCGAAGGAACCCAAAACGACGAGGGTCCTGAACCGGGGAGACTATCAGGATACAACCGGGCCCCTTGTCATGGCGGCCGTGCCTGACGCCCTGGCGGGTGGTGAGGACCTGGGAGAGGAGCTCGATCGCCTGGATCTCGCAAGGTGGTTGTTTGATGGCAACCGTGCCTTGGTGGCCCGGGTCTATGTAAACCGGCTTTGGCATCAGTTCTACGGTCGCGGTCTCAGTGAGACGCTTGAAGATGCGGGGACCCAGGGAGACTGGCCATCGCATGTCGGGTTGCTTGACTGGCTGGCGTGCGAGTTCATTGAAAGTGGTTGGGACCGGAACCACATGGTCCGGATCCTGACTTCGGCAAGGTCCTACCAGCTGGATTCCAAGCCCTCCAGGGAGCTTGTGGAAAAGGATCCGGGAAACCGGCTTCATGCCAGGCAGGGGCGTTACCGGCTGGCGGCGGAGGCGATTCGGGACAACGCGCTCAAGGCGGCCGGACTGCTCCAGCAATCGGGCCGTATTCCCGAGCGCAGCTTCTTTCCCTATCAACCCGCCCCCTACTGGACACGGTCCGACAAGGTGATGTTCGGCAGCAGGCACATGGATTGGGATACCAGTGAAGAGGAGATTCAATACGTCCGCAGTCTCTACACCTTCTGGAAGCGACAGAACATCCATCCAACCATGCTCGCCTTTGATGCGCCGACACGACAGGAGTGCACGGCGAGGAGGAACATCACGAATACGCCTGGGCAGGCGCTCGCCCTTCTGAATGATCCCATATTTGTCGAGGCGGCGAGGGGCATCGCTCAAAGGGTGATGGGACTGGAGGGCGGCTCATCAGAAAGAATCACCCAACTGTTCGAGTTGGTCCTGCAACGGCGCCCTTCCGGGAGTGAAGCTGCCGTGGTGACGGATCTCCTTTCTCGGCAGCGTTCTCATTTCAAAGCCGATGAAGATGCGGCTGGTCGGTTTCTTTCGATTGGCAACCTCGGCAAACCACAAGACATGGACACGATTGAACTGGCTGCCTGGACAGCGGTCGCCAGGGCCGTCCTGAATCTCCATGAATTTGTAAACCGGTCATGAATGCATTGATGCGACAAGTCACTAGAAGGCACTTCTTTTCCAGGACCTCAACGGGCCTCGGGGCTGCCGCCTTGGGAACCCTGCTGACGGAAGGAAACGCACAGGCCATCGAGTTTCCGAACCACGCCCCGAGGGCGAAGCGGGTGATCTATCTCTATATGGCGGGTGGTCCGAGCCAGTTTGAGACCTTTGATGACAAGCCGAAGCTGAGGGAGCTTCACCAGAAGCCGATCCCCAAATCGCTGACCGAGGGTGTGAAGCTGGCCTTCCTGCAATATGAAGCCCTGAAATGTTTTGGGACGGATGTCGGATTCAGGCGTTGCGGGCAGTCCGGACAGTTGATCTCGAACCTGCTTCCCAACCTCCAGCAGGTGGCGGATGAACTCTGTGTGGTCAGGACGCTGCAGACCGATCAGGTCAACCATGACCCGGCCCATACCTTCATGAACACCGGTTTCAGCATCGCCGGCAGGCCCAGCATGGGGTCCTGGCTTTCGTATGGCCTGGGTTCGGATGCGAGGGACCTTCCGGGTTTTGTGGTGATGAGGTCCGGTCCACTGGGGCAGCCGATCCCGACAACTGCGTGGCACAACGGCTTTCTTCCGGGAAAGCATCAGGGAGTCGAACTTTACGGAAGCGAACAGCCCTTGAATCATCTTCGCTCGCCATCGGGAGTGAATCCCCAATCGCAGGCGGACACGATCAAGGCGGTCGAGGCCTTGAATCGCATCCACCATGGCGAAGAGCAGGATCCCGAGATCCTAACCCGGATCAACCAGTATGAACTCGCGTTCCAGATGCAGACGAGCGTTCCTGAGTTGGCTGACTTTTCCTCAGAGTCCCCAGAGACCCGCAATCTGTATGGGGTGGCTGACAAGCCGGACGGGAGCTTCGCATCCAACTGCCTGATGGCACGACGGATGGCGGAACGGGGTGTACGCTTTGTTCAGCTTTACCATACTGGGTGGGACCACCATGGAGGGGTGGTCAAGGGAGTGACTGCGCGGGGCAGGGAGATTGACCAGGGTGCGGCCGCATTGATCCGCGACCTGAAGCAGCGTGGAATGCTCGATGACACGCTGGTGATATGGGGTGGAGAGTTTGGGCGAACCCCGATGTCTCAGGGCAGCAACGGTCGTGATCACCATACCAGGAGCGGAGCCTTGTGGATGGCAGGGGGAGGGATCAGGGCGGGTGTCAGTTATGGTCAGACCGATGACTTTGGCTTTGGGGCGGTGAACGACCCTTTTCACGTGCACGACTTCCATGCCACCGTACTCCATCAGTTGGGAATCAATCACAAGCGGCTGACCTTCCGATACAAGGGTTTCAATTTCCGGCTCACGGCGGTTCATGGGCATGTCGTCAAGGGCGTGGTTGGGTAGTTCGCTTCTTTCTACGGGGTTTGTCCAGAACGGGTGTGGAGGAACGTTTCTGCAGAAGAATGCTAAAGGTTCCCAGTCAGCAGTCGATGACTTCTCTGTAAGTGAGTGTACTGAATTGCCTTTGACTCATCCCTGTCTGCCCATTGAACTGCGATAATGCCCTAAAAGATCCGTTGGACTTGACGGAACAACAGGTGAGAAGCTATTCCGCGAAGCCCTTGTTCGCAATTTCCAGAAAGCTTCTCCTGTCCATGCTTTTGGTGGGTCTGGCCTACTATGCCGGAGCGAGGCTTGGACTGATACTGAGCGATCCCGTTGATCGGATCACCCTCGTTTGGCCTGCCACCGGTATCGCCGTTGCCGCCTTGCTTCGACTGGGATGGAGAATCACTCCGGGTATCTTCCTCGCTGTGGTTCTCGCGGAGAGGGCGGCTGAGCATTCGTGGGGTGCGAGCCTGGGCATCGCCTGCACCAACACACTGGGTCCGTTGACCGCATTCTGGTTGATGAAGGGGCTGCGCTTTGACCCCGGTTTCACCCGAGCCAAGGATGGGCCCATTCTGGCTTTCTCCGCCGTGCTTGGCATGACCGTCACCGCGACGGGAGGGGCATTGGGACTGGTGCTGGGCGAACGTATTCCCTGGGAGGCGTTCAGTGCGGCATGGACACGATGGTGGTTGGGTGATTCAGGCGGAGTGCTACTCATGGCACCGTTGCTGATCTCCCTGACACGGGAGAACCTGTCCGGGATCAGGCGGAGGCCTGCGGAATTCACGCTGCTGTGCCTCGGGATCGCGATTGGAGGCTGGCTGATCTTCTTCGCTCCGGGCGCAGCGGGTGAAGTGCCCCATCTGCAGGCGTTCACCATTCTTCCACTCGTCGCCTGGGGCGCGATGCGTTTCGGTAGTCTGGGTGCCGGATTCTCGACACTAGCAATCTCCATTGTGGCTGCAGGTGCCAGCGCGCTGGGAAAGGGTCAGTTCCATCTCCCTGACGCCCAACAGGGCACGCTGCTCCTCTGGTCCTTCATCGTCACCAGTTCCCTCCTGGGTCTCATGATCACCGCCATGCAGACCCAACGTCTCTGGAGTGAAAGACGTTTGCTTGCCCTCATCGATACCGCGCCGAATGTGGCTGTGCGCTGGTGCGACAGGAAAGGAATTGTCCGCTATTGGAACCGGACTTCCGAGAGCTTGTTTGGCTGGTCGGAAGAGGAAGCCCTCGGCAGGGATGCGAGTAGACTGGTGGGGTGGCAGGACCCGGATGGGATGCCCGAGGGCCTCTGAGGCAATGACAGGAAGTCGTCGGGAGTCGAGCCCAGGGAGGTTGAGTATAGGAGCCGTTACGGGAGGGAGATCCACTGCCTGTCGACCATGTATTCGATCCCAGGTGAAGAAGGGGAGGAGTGGCACGCCTGCGTGGACGTTGACCTGACTGAGCAGAAGCGGATGGACAGCCTGATCATGAACGTCATTCGGGGAACTTCCACAAGCTCTGGAAACCGCTTCTTTGAAGATCTGGTTCAGGCACTGGCGGACACCCTGGATCCCCATTTTGCGTTTGTTGGAGAGTTTGCCGATTCCGACAGGAAGAGCATCCGGACGGTATCCGTGTGGAGCAATGGAAGATTTGGCCAGAACTTTGAATATCTCCTGGAAGGAAGTCCGTGTGAGGGCGTTCTCAAGGGGGAGGTCTGCCTTTATTCCGAAGGAGTGGCGGACCTGTTTCCAGACGACAAGGAGTTGAAGGTGCTGGGCGTGGAGAGCTACCTGGGATCGCCCTTGAGGGATCTTTCCGGAGAGGTGATTGGACTGCTTGTGGTGATGGATGACAAGCCGATGCAGGGAATGGAACGCCTCCAATCCCTGTTTCAGATCTTTGCGGCGAGGGCAGGTGCCGAGCTGGAAAAGATCCGCGCGGAAAAGCGTCGATCCGACCTTGAGGTACAGCTTCGCCAGGCACAGAAAATGGAGGCGGTGGGAACGCTGGCCGGTGGTATCGCCCATGACTTCAACAACATCCTGACCGCCATCCAGGGCAACAGTGACCTTCTGCTTGAGAGAAGGAATTTCGACTCCTTCGAGGAGGAAAGTCTTGAGGACATTGTTCAGGCCACTATACGTGCGAAGAACCTCGTGGCACAGATCTTGACCTTCAGCCGGAGAGAGGTGCCCAATCGGGTGAACCTCTCGTTGGGCAAGGTGGTCGATGAGACCATCCGCCTTCTGAGGGCCAGTCTTCCCGCCGGAATCAGGATTGAGAGGACAGGCTTGGAATCCCGGAACACCATCCTTGCGGATGGCACGCAGATTCAACAGGCAATCGTCAATTTGTGCACCAATGCCTCTCATGCGATGGAGAACGACAGGGGCTTGATTGAGATCAGTCTGAGGGAGACGGATGGCAGCGACTGGAAAGAGGTAAGCGAGAAGCGGCCCTTCGTGGAGCTGTCTGTTCGGGACAACGGTTCCGGCATGGAACCCGACCTGCTGAAGCTGATCTTCGATCCATTCTTCACCACCAAGGAGGTCGGCAAGGGGACCGGACTTGGACTGGCTGTTGTCCATGGCATCGTCAAGAGCCACGATGCCTTCATCTCGGTGTCGAGTGAGGTCGGTTCGGGAACCCTTTTCAGAATCCTGTTTCCCGTAAGCGAGGAGTTGGAGAAGATGAAGGAGGAACTCCCGACGGCGGTCTTGACCGGAAAGGGCCAGAGGATCCTGCTGGTCGACGATGAGTCCATGATAGTGCGGATGACCTCGAGGCTGCTTGAGCGGCTCAACTACGAGCCGGTTGGGTTCTGTGATCCACAGGAGGCGATCAATTCGTTTGAAGCGGCTCCAGATGCCTTTGATCTCGTCCTGACCGACCAGAGCATGCCCGGAATGAGCGGGCTCGACCTGGTGGAAGCCATCCGAAAGGTGAGGGAGGACATCCCGGTGGTCCTGTGTTCCGGATTTCTTGGGAATGATTTTGATGAGCGTGCTGAACGGTTGGGCATCAGGCATGTCCTTCAGAAGCCGCAGCGGTTTGATGAGTTGAGCGAGGTGTTGGGCCGCTTGCTTGAAGGAAAGTAGGCGAGGGAGGGGTGCTGGTGAGTTCCCCTTTGCAAGCGGACGGGGAAACTGTTTCTCTTGGGGCTGTGATATTCCCCGATGATGACTCTATCCCTAGCATGAAGAAGCCTGTCCTGCATCTGGTTGTTATTCTCCTTCTTGGTCTGCAACTTCACG
>CAZKNW010000031.1:0-16968 GCA_964554035.1 uncultured Verrucomicrobiota bacterium | reverse complement strand
ACATCGGGGGTGGAAACAGAAGACCCGGTGACCGTCGCCAGCCACCGGGTTCAAAGATCAGTTTGAATTCATCCTTCGCCGACCTTGGACTTCAGGTCAGTCCAGAAGGCCTCGACATTGTCTTTGCGGATCTGGCGGGCCGGGATGTCGATGAAGGCCCCTTCCGGGATCACCTCATTGTTGCCCTTGATCAGTTCGACGAGGACCTCGACGGACTTGCGGCCATACTCGTATGGGTTCTGGACCACGGTGCCGTAGACGGTTCCATCGGTGATGCCCTGCAGGGTGGCGTCGGCCTCGTCAAAGGCCACGATCTTCACCTTGCCCAGCTTGTCGGCGGCCTTCAGGGCCTCGATGGCGGCGGGGGGATTGTAGGCGAAGAGTCCGACCATGCAGCTGATGTTCGGATACTTGGCGATGGTGTCCTCGGCGTTGCCCTTGGCACGGGCGCGGTCGAACTGGTCGGTCAGCGTGCCGAGGATCTCGTACTTGTCGTTCTTCAGCGTGGCGTTGGGCGGGTCAAAGTTGCTGGGGTTGTAGTCGCGACCGAGCACCTCATCGATGACGCCCTGCCGGCGACGACGTGCGTTGTCCTGCTCCATGCGGCCGACAAGGATCATGATCGTGCCGCCGTTCGGAAGAGCCTCCTTCACCAGTTCACCACACATGCGACCGGCCTTGTAGTTGTCCATGCCGATGTAGCAGAGGCGGTTGGAGTCAGGGGCATCGGAATCCTGGGTGACCAGCTTGCAGCGCTCGGCGGCCTTGTTGAGAAGGTCGGTCTGGTTGGCTGGATCGATGGGGCTGATGGCCATGCCTTCGAAGCCGCGGATCAGGAGATCTTCAACCTTCTGTTTCTGGTCGGCCAGATCCTGGGGCATGATGGTTTCGACATCCGCATTGAACTCGGCGCCACCAGCCTCAACTCCCTTGGAAGCAATGGTCCAGAAGGAGGCAACACCATTGCTGATGAACGCAACCTTGGGCTTCTTTGCAGATCCGCCGCCTGCGCTGGCGGAAGACGAGTCATCGCTGTAGCTGGAGCCACCCTGGCCACACCCGAGGGTCATGGCTGCCAACGAGGCGGCCGCTGCGAGAGAAAGCAATCGTGATATCTTCATAGGGATGCGGAGGTTCTAAGCAGAAACAAGCCGTTTGTCCATCGGGACTGTTGGGGGCGGAAGCGAGTTGGTTACCGGGTGGGGTGCTGCTGGCATCCCTTCAGGATGCGATGATTTGTTGGGATGCATTCCGGTGGTGTCGCTCGCTGTCGCTTCGCTCAACCACCGGTCTGGATCATGATCGATGGATTCATCCTGAAAGGATGACAGCGGGATGTCACCCAAAGCCACAAAGGGTAGGGCCCGTTGCTCCGCACGGGCCTCTGCTGCGGACGCGGTTTCAAACGCATGGGTGCGCAGGTTGCCCAGGCTCGGGCGCTCACGGAGTGATCGCCCTACCAATGCCAAAGCCACAAAAGGTAGGGCCCGTTGCTCCGCACGGGCCTCTGCTGCGGACGCGGTTTCAAACGCATTGGTGCGCAGGTTGCCCAGGCTCAGGCGCTCACGGAGTGATCGCCCTACCTACCCAAAAAGAAAGGCGGACGAATCCGTGATTCGTCCGCCTGGTGATGGAAAAGATGTTGCGTGTGATCAGCTGATGATTTCGCGAATGGGTTCGGCTCCTTCGACGCCGACGAGCTTGTGGTCGAGTCCGCCGTGGAAGTAGGACAGGGCATCGGGCTCGAAGCCGAGCTGGTGAAGCATGGTGGCATGGAGGTGCTTGACCTTGAAGCGGTTTTCCACGGCCTCGGCGCCGAGTTCATCGGTCTGGCCGATGCTCGTGCCACCCTTGATGCCTCCACCAGCCATCCACATGGTAAAGCCATACGAGTTATGGTCTCGGCCCGTGCCGGCGGCATATTCCGCCGTGGGCTGACGTCCGAACTCACCACCCCAGATGACAAGGGTCTCGTCCAGCAGGCCACGCTGCTTCAGGTCACTCAACAGTCCGGCGATCGGCTTGTCGGTGTTGCCGGCATGGTAGTTGTGGTTCTTCTCAAGGTCGCCATGGGCATCCCAGTTGTCATCATTGTGGCTGCCTCCCGAGTAGATCTGGATGAAGCGGACACCACGTTCGACGAGTCGGCGTGCAAGGAGACATTTCTTGCCGAAGTCCTGGGTGCGGTCGTGATCCAGGCCATACAGGTTCTTCACGTGCTCCGGCTCGTTGTCGAGATCCACGGCCTCAGGGGCGGCGGTCTGCATCTTGAAGGCGAGCTCGTAGCTGGCGATGCGCGCGGCAAGGTCGCTGTTGTCGACGCGGTCGGCGAGGTGCTGTGAGTTGAAGCGGTTCAGGTGATCGATGAGCTCGCGCTGCTGGGCGAGGTTCATGTCGCGGTGGTTCTTCAGATCGAGGATGGGGGTTCCCTTGGAGCGGAAGACCACACCCTGATAGCTGGCGGGCATGAAACCGCTGGACCAGTTCTTGGCGCCGCTGATCGGGCCACCGGTGGGGTCGAGCATCACCACATAACCCGGAAGGTCCTGGTTGGGTGTGCCCAGGCCGTAGTTGACCCAGGAGCCGAGTGTCGGCTTGCCGCTAAGCAGGTTTCCTGAATTCATCATCAGCATGGCGGATCCATGGATCGGGGAGTCCGCGGTCATGCTGTGCAGGAAGGAGATGTCATCCACATGCTGGGCCAGATTGGGGAACAGGTCGGACACGTGCTTGCCGCACTGCCCATACTGCTTGAACTTCCACTTGGGTCCGACGACGCGTCCTTCGTTCTTATGGCCTCCACGGCCGAAGGTCTTCACCTCGATGGTCTTGCCGTCCAAGGGGTAGAGGTCGGGTTTGTAGTCGAAGGTGTCCACGTGGCTGGGACCGCCATACATGAACAGGAAGATCACGCTCTTGGCCTTCGGGGCGAAGTGCGGCTTCTTCGGTGCCAACGGACTGGAGAAGGGTGAGACACCGTCGGCGGCGAGGGCCTGTGAACCCAGGAAGCCGTCCTGCGCCAGCATGCCGGCGAGGGCTGCGGACGTGAAACCGCCGCCCATGGTCTGGAGGAAGTTGCGACGGTCCGTGCGTCCGCAAAAGGTGTTCCTGGGAAGATTGGATGATTTGTGGCTCATGACGTAAAAGGGATTTTCGGGATCAGGGAATCAGTCGAGGAAGACAAATTCGTTCAGGTTCAGGGTCAACAGGCAGAAACGCTCGAGGGCGTCGTGATCGCTCAGGTCGAACTTCTTCTGCATCGAGGCAATGGCATCCACTGCCTGCTGGATCTCGGTGTCGGAAGGCTCCCTGCTGAAGGCGAGGGAAAAGGCCTTTTGGACCTGGGCCTTGCGATCGTTGCCGCACTCGTGCTCTAGGCGCGTTGCCAGGAGTTCCGCGTTGTCGTTCATCATCTTGCTGTTCAGCATGGTGAGTGACTGGGTGGGAACGGTCGTGGCAAAGCGCACGGCGCAGGTGGAGTCGGTGTCCGGTGAGTCGAAGGCCTTCAGCATGGGCACGGCGAGGGAGCGCTTGATGTAGACGTAGGCGCTGCGACGGTTGCGCTCCTGCTCGGGGGAATGGCCCCATGCCTGGGAAGGACGGGATGCGGTGGCCAAAACTTCGGGTGGCATCTCCGTGTAGATGGGAGGTCCGCCCATCTTCAGGTTGAGTTTTCCAGTCAGCTTGAGGATGGAGTCCCGGATCTCCTCAGCCGTCAGGCGGCGCATGTCGAAGCGCCAGAAGAGGTTGTTGGAGGGATCCTTTGCCAGCTTTGCCTCGTGGCCCTCGGACGACATCTGGTAGGTGCGGGAGAGCATGATCTGGCGATGAAGCGTCTTGAGACTCCAGCCGTTCTCCATGAGGTAGTCGGCCAACCAGTCGAGGAGCTCCGGATGAGTTGGTTTCTCCCCGATCTGTCCAAAGTCATTGGCCGACCGCACGATTCCACGGCCGAAGTGGAACTGCCAGACGCGGTTGGCCATCACGCGGGCCGTGAGTGGATTGTCGCGGTTGACCATCCATTCGGCCAGGACCAGTCGGCGTCCGGAGCTCTGGGCGTCGGGCCTGGGCTCGGGAATGGTGGGCTCCGGGAAGCCAAGCACCTGCGGGAAACCGGGTTCGACCTTCTTGCCCTTCACATGGGCGTTGCCACGGACGAGGACATGGGTCTCGGCGGCCTCGCGTCCGTTCTCCTTGATGGAAAGGGCGCGTGGCAGGGGAGGGGCCTTACGTTTCTTCAGATCCTCAAATTCACGAACCAGCTTGTTGTAGTCGCGGCGTTCCTTTGGATTGAGCACATCCTTCATCTTGATCTTGATGAGCTTCTGCCGGGTCATTTCATCCTCGGCATCCTCCTTCTCCGGATTGTTGAAGGTGGCCTCGATGCGCTTTTCGTAGTCACGGATCTTGCCGGCCAGTTCCTTGTTCTGCTTCTTGAGTTCCTCGACCTTGCGGCGGTGTTCCTCCTTTTCGGCCTCCGTGGCGATGATCGTGGTGGTGTTGAGGGTGAAGGCGGTCTTCTCGAACTGCTTCTGCTGGATGTCCTTCAGGGTGTTGTTGAAGAAGGAAAGGAAGCGGTAGTAGTCCTCGTTGGGAATGGGATCGATCTTGTGGCTGTGGCAGCGGGCGCAGTTGATGGTGAGACCGAGGAAGACCTGGCCCGTGGTTTTCACCACGTCATCCATGTAGTCGTAGTAGGCCTGGTCCGGATCGGCAGGCTCATCGTCCCAGATGCCGAGGCGATGATAGCCCGTGGCAATGATGCTCTCTGCGGAAGCCTCGGGGATCTCGTCGCCGGCGATCTGCTCGATGACAAATTCGTTGTAGGGCTTGTCCTTGTTGAAGGCGTTGATGATGTAGTCGCGGTAGCGCCAGACATCAGGTTTGGGATTGTCACGTTCGTATCCGTTGGTCTCGGCATAGCGGACGAGGTCCAGCCAGTGGCGTCCCCACTTCACTCCATACTGGGGCGAGGCCAGGAGCTTGTTGATGACGCGCTCCCAGGCCTTGGGTGACGTGTCGTTCTGGAAGTCGGCAACCTCTTTCGGCGAAGGGGGCAGTCCGATGAGATCGTAGTAGGCCCTGCGGATCTACTGCTGTCGGCTGGCCGGATCGTTCGGGACGAGTCCGTTCTTCTCAAGGCGGTTGTGGATGAAGGCATCGATTGGATTGGCAGCCCACCTGGCATCGGAGACCTTGGGCGTTTCCGGCTTCTCGATCTTCTGGAAGGACCACCATGCCCTGGACTTCTCGTTGATGTCCGTGATGAACTTGGATTCACCCTCGTGGTGGTCACCTGAGATCTCGCGTGCCGGGTTGTAGGGGGCACCCATGGCCACCCATTCATTCAGGACCTTGATGTCGGCATCTTCGAGCTTGCCCTTGGGAGGCATCTCATGGTGCTCATCCTTGTAGCTGATCATCTCCAGCAGGACGCTGTTGCCGGGATTGCCCGCATCAATGGCAGGTCCGCGCTCTCCTCCCTTGAGAAGTCCTTCACGGGAGGTCAGGCGGAATTCACCCTTCAGGCTCTTGCCTCCACCGTGACACTTGTAGCAGTTGGCCTCGAGAATCGGATGGACCTTGGAATCAAAGAACGCGATGGCGGACTTGTCGGCATCCGCGGCGGTCAGGCTCCAGCTGCATCCGATCAGTGCGGAGACCTTGAGCAGGAGGGAAAGTGTCTTGGAGCGACTTGCTGGAAGTCGGAAATCTTCGTTGGAATGTTCGGTCGTCATTTCAATGGGTGAATCCGCAATCAGTTTAGATTCTTTGTGATTTCAAGCAATGGAAGATACGGCTTAAAATCTCTAGAATTCAGTAAAATCAGGTCGTTGAACGGAGAAAAAAGGTTCGAACCACGGATGGAC
This sequence comes from uncultured Verrucomicrobiota bacterium, assembly GCA_964554035.1. Taxonomy (GTDB): domain Bacteria; phylum Verrucomicrobiota; class Verrucomicrobiia; order Limisphaerales; family CAZKNW01; genus CAZKNW01. Next base: position 11,098 of record CAZKNW010000031.1, on the reverse strand, counting down.
GCGGATGGACACGGATTTGGGGATTTCAACGGGGCCTTTTCAGGCGCTTTGATGAAGATCGATCAAGAGGAGTGAACAAAGGGTATGATACGCCCGACAGGTTCTGGAGTGCGGTTGCAAAGCTACCGCTCACACTGTGCGGATCGATGTCGCTTAATTGAGATTGGTTGTTGGTCCGTGTGTTCGTGTCGCCAAGGTTCGGAGGGGCAAAGAATGTCCGATGGGCTACAGGATGGAGCGGTGCGATCAGGAACTTAATCAAGCTGCAGGGATCTCCAAAGAATAAGCGGCAGCTCCGCAACCGCACTCCAGAACCTGTCGGCGAACTGTCGTTCTACTGAAGATCAAGAGTAAGGTAGTGACCAATCTTCCTTGAGAAGAAGAGCAGCAAAAAGCCTGACAAGAGGATCGTCGTTGGCCCTCCCAAGAACATCATCATCGGGAAGGGGACGTCCCAGCCTCCAGCCATCAAGGGAATCCCACGAAGCAGAAGAAGAGACGCAGCAATTTGGGAAAACGATACAAGGATTGCGAAAAATGCGACGACTCGGATCAGAACTGTGGTCAGTGTTGGGGCATTCATTGGGTAGGTTTGCTTTCATACCGCATATCATTCATCGAAGGCAAGGAGGAGCGAAACAGGAATGGCTGTCACACCTGGATTCTTGTAATGCCCGCCAGGTTCTGGAGTGCGCTGGTCTCCAGCGCTTTCGGGGAAGGGTATTCGAAGGTCCTGTCGCTTTACTATGGCGCTCCTACTCAGAAAAGCGGGACACAGTCCCGCACTCCAGAACCTGTCGGAATAACGCTGCTCAACCCAGATCCAGCGCCAGCTTCGCAGCCCCATACGCTCCAGCAAACTCTCCCATTTCGGCGGGGACGATTTTTGTAGCGTAGCCGGTGGGGCGCCATTCCATTTCATCCACAAGCTTGCGGACGGGTTGGAAGAGGGCATCGCCGGCGCGGGCCACGCCGCCTCCGATGATCACGGCGTCGGGATCGGTGATGTTGATGAAGGAGGTGATGCCTGCGGCGAGTGCACGCAGGGATTTCATCCAGACTTTCATGGCCTCCTCGTCACCGGACTGGGCGGCGTCGACGAGTTCCTTGGTGTTCTTGAAGCGACCACCGGAACGTTTGTTGACAGTACAAGTGCCCATCTGGACCTCCAGGCTCCCGGGGCAGCCGCAGATGTCGGGCTCGCCATCGGGATCGAGAGAGGCATGACCGAAGTGTCCGGCTCGGCCGGAGCGTCCCATGAGCAGCTTGCCATCCACGAGGGCCGCACCACCGACCCCCGTGCCGAGTGTCAGCATTACGAGGTGCTTCTGTCCCTTGCCCGCACCCAGCCAGGCCTCACCGAGCAGGGCGGAATGGGCGTCGTTGAGGACCGGGACGCGTTTGGTGTGCTGAAGGTAGTCCTGCCAATCGAGCCCGACCAGTCCCTCGAGGCGACCGGGCATGTTGACGATGGTGGAGTGGTCGGTGGCGGCCAGTCCGGGTGCGGAGAGTCCGATGTGGCTTGGGGCGCCATCGTGCGTGGAGGTGAACTCCGCAATGATGCCCCTGATCTTTTCGCCCCAGTCCATATGGACGCCCGGGTCAAAGGGAACGTTGGTGTCCTGCAAAAGCCTGCCTTCCGGCGTGACGGCTATGGCCTTCACGCTGGAACCTCCCAAATCGATGCCTGCGGCGTATTCCATGAAATCTACTCGTTGAACTTGTCCAGGGCCCGGCGGTCCTTCTTGGTGGGGCGGGCGTTGGTTTCGGCGTCCTTCCAGATGGAATTCTCCCGCTTCTGCTTCAACCGCTCGTATTCGGCGGCCGGGGTCAGATCCTCCATGAAGTCCTGGACCAGCTTGGCGCCGATGCGGTTCTCCAGAACGGCCAGCACCTTGACCGTCTTGGTCAGGGCATGTGTGCGGACGGACAGGGTCTCACCGACACGGACCAGCCTTCCGGGTTTGACGGCCTTGCCCCCGATCTTGATGTTGCCCGCCTTGCAGGCCTCGGTCGCCAGTCCCCTCGTCTTGAAGAGACGAACCGCCCAAAGCCACTTGTCGAGTCTGACGCTGTCCTTGTCGTCATTGGACATGTGGGGCGAGCATCAAAAGGGGAGCCCCTTCAAACAAGTTCATTCTGTGGCTTGCTTGGGGAATAGTGTCGGGGTTGAATGCCTCCCATCCACGAACGTCATATACCCACCATGAAGAAAACCACCCTCCTCTTTGCCCTGATCCTCGGACTTCTGGCACCTGCCGTCATGCAGGCTCAGGATGCCGCACCTGAGTTGAACGACCTTGAGAAGAAGTTCCAGGCGACCCTTGAGAAGTGCCTTTTCGTGGGACGCTGGTGTTCGGTGAAGGAGGGCAAGATGGGGCCTGCCAAGGAGGAGAAATACACGATCATGAGTGCCAAGAAGATGAAGGCCGACCAGTGGGTGATCTTCTCGCGCATCCAGTTTGGCAAGAAGGACGTGACCGTTCCCGTGCCGGTCCAGCTCAAGTGGGCAGGGGACACACCGGTCATCACGCTCGACAAGATGTACATCCCCGGGATTGGAACCTACTCCGCCCGCGTCCTGGTCTTCGACGACACCTACGCCGGCACCTGGTCCGGAGATGGATACGGTGGACTCCTCAACGGACTGGTGAAGAAACAGCCGAAGGCGGAGTAGCTGCATTTTTTCTCCCGCAGAGGCGCGGTGGCGCAGAGTTTTTTCTGATGCGAGATTCTGTAGCCGCGGTTGCCAAACCGTGGATCGTCAGCCCATCCAGGAACGACTCCGAGGTATTTGAAGTGGGATTCGCTGGAGCTCCTCCCTCCATTTCATCTTCTCCGCGCCTCCGCGGAAATTCCTCCCTCCATATCTGCCACTTGGTATCCATATTCTCTTCCGTATGGCCCCCGATTTTGATAGCGGATGTCCATGAAAGGAGTTCGCACCTTCCTTCCCATTTTGATCGCGACCCTTGCCGCCCAAGGATTGTTGGAGGCGGCGGGTCCCATGGTGGACCTCAACATCAGGAGCCGGATGTATGTTTTCCCGACCGAGATCGATGCCACCTACGAGGTCCGATTCATTGACGAGAATGGGACCGAAGTCCGGATGGTAGAGGGCGTGGGATTGCCGGTAGCCTTGAGGGAGGTGTCCGGATCTTCCCAACTCAGGGTTGAAGTCGAGAAGTCAGGGCTGCCGGTCGAGAATCAGGGACTCTTCCAGATCGAAACGGTCGAGATCGGAGTCAATACCCAGGCGGGACACTATTATGAGGTGCAGGTCAGTTCGGATCTGGAGGAATGGGATACTCTTGAAACCGTCAATGGAACCGGCACCGAAGTGAATGTCGTGATTCCGAGCGTGGTGGACCTGAGGCAGTTTTTCCGGGTGATTGAGATTCCAGGAGAGGCGATGTCGGAAGGGACCGGTGAAATCTTGGGCAGGGTCTATTATCATTCTGGAAATATGGAGCTGATCCTCTCGTTCCTCGAACCCGATGGGGCCGTCCCTGCAGATGGAGCTGTATTGACTCTTGGAGGAGCACCGATAGGTAGCTCCAATTCGGATGGTCGATTCAGCATTGCTTCCCTTCCTGCCGGAAAGCACCAGTTGTTCATTTCCTTCATGGGGCTTCAGGTCCAAAGGGACATTACCATCCGCAAGGATGTGGTGAACCTGGTCTCCGATCTTGGAACGACGAGGGAGGATGCAATCGCCCTTCTACAGACGGAGGTGCTGTCAGGCCTTGCGAATCCGGATGCCACTCTCGTGGCCGGGCCGGTGGAGCGACTGCCAACCGAAGTGGTGCTCTCGGAGAAGGGGGCCAGCCTTGGTTTCAAGAACGTCGTCCCCGAAGACGAAGGGCTGGGTTATCCATACCTGTTTGTCATCGACGAGTATTTCACGACCGCGTTTGAACATCCTGTCAGGTGGGTGTTGGTGGACCCGGATAACGAGACCGTTTTGATCTATGAGCGGGACAATCTTCCACTTCTCAATGGTGTCCCCATGTGGGATCGATACGCGGACGTGACGGCTGAAGAGATCATCATGAATCCCACCCAGGACCCTGCGTTGTTGGGAGAGGAAAGCACCGATCCTCCTCAGGGTAGTGCCAATTCGGAGCCCGCGGACGTGCAGGCGCCGGGGGAGTGTGATGACTCAAAGATCTACGTTGCGATGCTGATTGCTGAGAACGACAAGGCAATGGAGACGGCCGCCACTCGGATTTATTACGCATTGGGAGATGCCGATATTGGTGGCATGGCCTTCATCTATGGGAGCCAGGGAGCGTGGATACAACAATTGAACCGTCACATCGAAGCATGGACACCCAGGATGCGCCCTTGTGACACCTTCATGTTTTACGTGATAGGGCATGGACGGAAGTCCTCTGGCACGATCGGTATTCGGGACGGATCTTTCGGTGCGAAGACGTTCTTCAGCAGCAAGATCAAGACGGTGCCCGCATGCCATATCCTGATCCACGCGGACAACTGCTACTCGGGCAAGCTCATCCGAAGTGGAGGCAAGTTTATCAGCAAGATCCAGAAACAGTTGAAGGACAAGGAGGTGCTGATGATCACCTCCACCGATCCTGACAAGGGAGTCCTCTTCTGGGATGCAGAGAACAAGTTCCACATCGCCTTCGATCTCGTGGGCTCCGCGGTGTGCAACTACTTTGCCGCGAACGGGGTCTATGCAAACTGGAGAAACCTGCTTGGGATGGCTGGTCAGATTGATGATGCCAAGGGCGCGTTTCTGACCAACACCATCAAGCGCCACAATTCCCAATACTTTTATCAGCTCGGGAATCCCGCCAAATGTGATCCGGCCTGTCTGGTCGAGGAGGAGGACAATGACACCAAGGAGAAGGCCCAGGTGGTGCCCACAAACGCGGAAGGGGGTGCCTGCATGTTGGGGAAGATCGAGCAGGATCGGGCTGATGTGGATTTCTATTCCGTTTCACTGATGGATCAGGAGTATGAGTTTGAGCTCCTGGTCGGGGATAATGAGTATGAACTCGACCTTGGAACGGAAACGATCACCGGAGTGGGGAGTGGCGTGGTGGATTTCAAGTTGGAGGTTCCCACGGTGGTGACGATTCGGTTGGGAGGAGGAACCCGCAAGAAGTATCTCTGGCAGGTGGAACCTCTCGATTGCGTCACGCAGGTCTACATTGAGAACAACACCGGCTCACGTCTGGGCATGCGACTCACTTCCGGTTCGGAATCGCTTCCGATCAACGAGAGCGAGTACCTCGTTCTCCCTGATGGAGAAGGTTTTCTTGAATGTCTGAATGGTGAGATACCTGCATTCAACATCCTCGAACTTCACGATGACACCGACTTGTTCAGGGGAGGTGATCAGCCCTTTGCCATACCTGTCCAGGAGGGCAAGCGACTCTACTTCAAGATGGATGAGTTTGGCGACAGTTGGTGGATCGAGGACGTGGGGGCCGACCTTGGATCGGGAGCTCCATGATTTTTGGAAAGACGCCCGGACTGTAGCCGCGGTTGCCAAACCGTGGATCGTCGGCCCCATCAGGGCTGTTAACCACTTTTCGGTGAGGCCCCTCCGGGTTTCACCCGTGGCCTACATGCGGTCACCTCTCCGATGTTTTTGAAGTGGGATTCGCGGGAGATCCTCCCTTCATTTCCTCGTCTCTGCGTCTTCCCCCTTCGCCGTGGCTTCGGCGGGACAAGCTGCGGCTCTGTGTGAGATCCCTAGGGTTCCATCGTGCGGATCTCCTCGGCGAGGGGAGTGAGGTCCGGGTCGTCGGCGGAGCGTCTTCGGATCTCCTCGACGCCTTCGATGATCATGGCACGGAGGATCCAGTTGCGGGCGTCCTCGAGTTGGTCGAGCTGGCAGGCGTAACAGGCGAGGTTGTAGGGGATGGTCCAGCAGTCGCTGAAACGATTCGCCACCCGGACCAGGTTTTCCCAGGCCTCACGGGTGCGATGGAGTTCATGGAGCGAGAAGGAACGATAGATCCATCCTTCTGGATCCTCGGGCTCAACCACGATGAGCTCCTCAGCGATCTCGACGGCCTGGTCCCACCTGCCGTTCTTTCCCTTCATGTCCCAGAGCAGGGACAGGATCTCCTTGGTGCGGCGATGTTCCTTGGAGATGAGTTCCAGTTCCGCCTCCGCCTCCTCAAAGTTGCCCAAGCCGGCCCAGCCGATGGCGGAGGACAGGTAATGGCAATCCGGTGGAGGAAGCGTCTTCAAGTGGGGCAAAGATTCCCCGTAGGGAGGGTGAATTCAAACCGCAAATTGCAAAAAAGAGAGGGGAGGTAAAAGCCTCACCAGATTCCCTGTTCGAGAAGCTGCTTTCGTGCGGTTCCTGCCCAGTCACGATTGGCTGCTGGACTGGCGGGACTGGGATGGAGGATGCGTCCGATACTGGGGGTGTCGACAGGACCAATGACCCTCTTGGCACAGTCTTCCGCATAGCCGCCCACGCCGACAAACCAATCGGGCTCCAGGATCTCGATGACCTTTTTCAGGTGTCGGTCGCATACCTTGGTGAGGGCGGCGAGTTCCGGGGTGGGAAGCTTGTCAGGTGTGCGGTTCCTGCCGCTCTCCTCCATGAAGGCGAGGGGACAGTAGTTGAGCACGAAATGATCGCGGAAGAACTCGGATGAGGAGGGGAACTCCTCCCGGAAAAGTCCCCATAGCCGACGGCCACTGACCTCGGACCGCTTGCACTCGAATCCCTCGATGGGACGCTTGGGATGCTCCTTCACCGGTTTGTCCACGGGGACGTTGATGCCGATCCAGTCCCTGACCGCGTCGATTTCACCGAAGGGGACGGCCGTTTGGGCCATTCCGAAGGGACCGGGGTTCATGCCCATTAGGATGACCCGCTTGCGTGATGCCGCGCAGCGGGTGAGGTATTTCTCATGGGCGGCCCATGCATAGACGAGCGGATTGTAGATGTGGGTGACCGGAGCCTTGAACTTCAGGCGGCTGCAGGCCTCGCTCAATTCGCGGGCGGCTTCGATCATGGCTTCTGCTGTCTTTGACGGCACGCCGGGGTTCTAATCCGGGAGCGGATAAACCGCAACGCTGCCCTTGTTGCCTGGAAAAGTTTTCGGAGCCGTTGGTTGTCCAAAGGGCCAACATGGATTATCTCGGCACGCCTATGAGGGTTCTGGTGACCAATGACGATGGATTTGACGCCCCGGGGATCCGGGCCTTGCGGGAGGCGGCTGAGCAACTGGGCGAGGTGGTTGTGGTGGCCCCGTCCAGCCAACGTTCGGAATGCGGCCACTCCACCACGACGGGCAGGACGATCCGGGTCCGGGAAGTGGATGGAGTCCACACCGTGGATGGAACTCCTGCGGATTGTGTACGTGTGGCCTTGGTGGCGATGGATCTTGGCAGGTTCGATTTCGTGCTCTCAGGGGTGAACTCCGGTGGAAACCTGGGGGTGGACCGCTTCATGTCGGGCACGATAGCCGCAGCCAGGGAGTCGGTGCTGTTGGGCGTGCCCTCGGTGGCGGTTTCGCATTATCTGATGCGGGAAAGGGAGGTGGACTGGGATGGAGTGACACGTTGGACCCGCCAGGTGCTGGAGGAACTGTTTGAGAAACCTGCCCGTGATGGTCATTTCTGGAACGTCAATTATCCGCATCCACCATCCTACGATGAGATGCCTGAAATCAGGTACTGCTGTCCTTCAAATCTGCCCCTGGCGGTTGCCTTTGAGGCGGTTGGGGACGGGTTTCGCTACAGCGGAAAGTATCGCGATCGGGGTGCGGAACCGGGCAGTGACGTCGAGGCCTGCTTTGGGGGAAGTATTGCCGTCACCGAGCTGTCGATCGGTTGATCCGGGGGTGTCGGGAGCGGGTGCCAACGTGAAACCCATTCATGAAAGGGCGGATTTTGATAAATTTTCCTTTTCTGCGGTGGGCAAATGCGTAGCTTCGCGCGGCTATGGAATTGACCTGTATTTTGTTGAAGCCCGATTGCATTCAGAAGAACCTCAATGGCGAGGTGATCGGCCGATTTGAGAAGGCCGGACTGAAGATCAGGGCCTGCAAAATGATGCGCCTGACCGATGCGCTCCTGAAAGACCACTACTCCCATCTGGTCGAGCTTCCTTTCTTTCCCGAGATCGTGGAATTCATGTCCTCGACCCCGGTCATTGCCCTCGCCCTCGAAGGTGAAGATGTCATCACCAAGGTCCGCGACATGCTTGGACCCACGGATTCCACCAAGGCTCCGGAGGGAAGCATCCGCGGCGACCTCGGCACCGACAAGATGCGCAACATCGCCCATGCCTCGGATTCTCCTGAGGCTGCAGAGGCTGAGCTGAAGCGCTTCTTCGAGGAAGGCGAGATCTTCGCCTGACCTTTGGGGCGGCGGAGCGAACGACTTTCCCTGAACATTTGATCAGCACCGGCGTCGGAAACGGCGCTACCAAAACATGAAACTCTTCGCTTCAGCCATGGGGCTGTTGCTGGGCGTCTTTGCCCTGACAGCAGCCGAACCCTACAAACTTGGGCCTGACTCCCAGCGCCAGGAAGGTGTCCCCCAAGGAAAAGTCACCAAGCACTCCTGGACCAGCAAGCAGTTCTACCCTGGCACGGAGCGTGATTATTGGGTCTATGTGCCGGCCCAATATGATGCAAAGAAGGGTGCCTGCCTGATGGTCTTCCAGGACGGGAACAATTATGTCCGGGAAAACGGCTCCTTTCGCACCGGGATCGTCTTCGACAACCTGATCCACAAGAAGGAGATGCCGGTCACGATCGGAGTCTTCATCAACCCGGGCATCATCCCGCCCGCCCAGCCCCATCAGATGCCACGGAAGAACCGCAGCTACGAGTATGATTCCCTCGGCGACACGTATTCCCGCTTTCTCCTTGAGGAACTGCTTCCCCAGGTTGAGAAGGACTACAACATCAGGAAGGACCCTGCGAGCCGGGCGATTGGCGGCAGCAGCTCGGGCGGTATCTGTGCCTTCACGGTGGCGTGGGAGCGTCCCGACCAGTTTGGCAAGGTGCTGAGCTACATCGGGAGTTTCACCAACATCCGCGGAGGGCACGTCTATCCGGCGATCATCCGAAAGGCGGAGAAGCGGGACATCCGGGTGTTCCTGCAGGATGGGGAGAACGACCTCGACAATCTTCACGGCAACTGGCCGCTTTCGAACCGGGACATGGCATCCGCTCTGGCCTACGCCAAGTATGACTACAAGTTCGTGATGGGTGTGGGTGCCCACAATGGCAAGCATGCCGGATCGATCCATCCGGATGCCCTTCGCTGGCTCTGGCGCGATTACCCGGTCAAATAGGGAAAGGGTCCGGAATCATGACACGACTCCTCTGCCTGACCTCGTTTTTCCTCCTGGTTTCGCTGGCGACCGCCGCCGACGACAAGCCCCAGCACGGCCCTGACTCCAGTCCCCAACCGGGTGTGCCGCAGGGTAAACTGATCTCCAAGGGCAAGTGGAAAAGCAAGATCTTCGAGGGAACAGAGAGGGACTGGTCGATCTACGTCCCGGCCCAATACGATGCCAACCATCCGGCCTGTGTGATGGTCTTCCAGGATGGTCATGACTACGGCAGGACCAATGGCAACTGGCGGGTTCCGATCGTCTTCGACAACCTGATCCACAAGGGGGAGATGCCGGTGACCATCGGGATCTTCATCAACCCGGGACACAATGGGAAATACAAACCCAAGAGTGCGTGGAAGGTCAGTAACCGCTCCTTCGAGTATGATACCCTCAGTGATGATTATGCCCGCTTTCTTCTCGAGGAGATCCTTCCCGAGTTGTCCAAGGACTACAACCTGTCGGCCAAGCCGGAGGACCGGGCGATCTGTGGTGCCAGCAGTGGGGGCATCTGCTCATGGACCGTGGCATGGCAGCGGCCCAATGAATTTCGCAAGGTGCTCAGCACCATCGGGAGCTTCACCAACATCCGAGGTGGGAACGTCTATCCCAACCTGATTCGCAAGTCCTCAATGAAGCCGATCCGGATCTGGATCCAGGATGGGGAAGGGGATCTCGACAATGCCTACGGCAACTGGCCCATCGCCAACCAGAAGATGGCGGCGGCACTGAAGTATGCCGGCTACGATTACAAGTTCGTCTGGGGCAAGGGAGCCCACAACAGCAACGAAGCCGGACCCCTGTTGCCGGATGCCCTTCGCTGGCTCTGGCGCGACCACGCAAGGAAATGAATCTCAAGCGAGCTACCCAAAGGAATTTCATGAAGACCCATCCCACCAAGCTTTCCTTTCTCCTGACCCTGCTTTTCTCCCTTTCCTTGACGACCGGTCTGGTCGCGCAGGACATGCCATTGAAGGACGTCCTGATCGAGGGCGAGGGCTGGGAGGTCGTGTCCGAGGGCCACGAATTCACCGATGCGCCGGCCACCGATGCCCAAGGCAACTTCTACTTCACCGACGTGAAGGGTTCGGACGTTATCTACAAGGTGACGCCGGACGGGAAGGTGAGCGACTGGATGAAGGGTTTTCCCCGGATCAGCGGTATGATGTTTGGCGCGGATGGCAGGTTGTATGCCTGCCAGGGCGCCCAGAAGCGGCTCATCGCCATCAGCAAGGATGGCAAGGTGGAGACGCTCGTCGAGGATGTCCGTCCGAATGACCTCGTGACGACCGCCGATGGAAGCCTCTACTTCACCGAGACCCCGACCAAGCGAATCCACATGTGGGATCCCAAGCTGGGGCATAAGGTGGTGGATGAGGGAAACATCACCCGTCCCAATGGTATCTCACTTTCACCCTGCCAGGGAACCTTGGTGGTGTCGGACTTTGGTGGAACCAATGTCTGGGCATTCCGTCGCGAAGTGGACCAGACCCTTTCCTTCCCTCAGCCCTACATGACGGTCCGTGTGGATACGGGTGTGACGGTTTCCAAGGGCGATGGCATGACCACGGATTCAGCAGGACGTTATTACGTGAGCACGGAGAAGGGCATCCAGATGTTTGATGTCACGGGGCGGATCAGTGGAGTCATTTCAAAGCCCGAGGACAAGTTCCTGACCAATGTGACCTTCTCAGGAGAGGGACTGCACTACATGTATGTCACCTGTGCCGACAAGATCCACCGTCGCAAGAC
>CAZKNW010000030.1:0-16999 GCA_964554035.1 uncultured Verrucomicrobiota bacterium | reverse complement strand
AATCCCCTTCCCTCCAGAAACGTTTAGAACAACACCATGAAGAAACTCCACCTTATCCTTGCTGCGACCCTGCTCCTTGGGTCGCTCTCAGCACAGGCCGACGATCGTTGCTATGAAATGCGCGTCTACTACGCGAATGAAGGCAAGCTGGATGCCCTGAACGCCCGCTTCCGGGATCACACCTGCAGGCTCTTTGAGAAGCACGGATTGACCAACATCGGCTACTGGGTTCCAGTCGAAAACCCCGACAACAAGCTCGTCTACATCATCGCGTCACCCAACCGGGAGGCCCACAAGAAGTCATGGAAGGCCTTCATCAACGATCCCGACTGGAAGAAGGCCTATGCCGAATCCACCGCGGACGGGAAGCTGATCCACAAGGTGGAAAGCACGTTCATGAAGCCCACCGACTACTCGATGGTTCCTTCGCCCGATGCCCAGTCCCCCGAGCGGGCCTTTGAGCTACGCATCTACACCACCAATGAGGGAAAACTGGATGGACTCAATGCCCGTTTCCGGGACCACACGGTCGAACTCTTCGCCAAGCACGGCATCACCAACATCGCCTATTGGACCCCGATGGACAAAAACAAGGGCGCGGACAACAAGCTGATCTACATCATCGCCCACAAGGACCAGGAGGCACGCAATGCCTCCTTCAAGGCCTTCAGTCAGGATCCGCGCTGGCAGACGGCACGCAAGGCATCCGAGGAAAACGGCAAGCTCCTCGTCAAGAAGGGCGTGGACGCAACCATGATGAAGCCGACCGACTACTCGCCTCTGAAGTAGTTTCCCACTGCCCGCTTGAAGTTTGGAAAAAAGGCGCGTCCCTGAATCAGGGACGCGCCTTTCTCTTAAAGGTCTCTTACCGTAGTCGGGATCAGTTTCCTGGATCGGTGACCAAACGGAAGAATTCCGCGGTGACACGGCTTCCTGTATAGGAACTGTCACCCGTGCTGTTGCTCACGTCCGACCATCCAGCCCCGAGATCGGTGGATTTCTGGAGCTTCACCCCGGACTGCCCTTCCCAGAAGAGGGTGGGATTGGTGTCCTCAGGATCGAGAACCAGCTTCATAGGCTCGACCGGAATTCTAACCAGCGCAAAGATCTCCTGCTCTTCAGAATTCGAAGAGACGCTCCACATGACATCGTGGGTCGGGTTTGCATAAAAGGTGTAGACGTCCGGCCCAAGGGTGACCGTCCCCGTTCCGGGGCCCGTAATGGCCACCGTGCCTCCAGCAGCAATGCCTCCCATAGTGCCATCCTCCTTGATGCTGAGCACGCCCCCGCCGATCTCAAAGTCAGCCGAGAAGAACGTATCCACCAGCTGTTCACCCGTCATGGCAAACTCACCGGAGTCGTCTGTGGTGCGAGTCATCTGGGTCATACCATTGTAGTAGGCCTCCCTCAGACGGGTTGCGGTGGACATGCTCGTGAGGCGCCAGGGCCCTGCAACATCCGCCAGAGTAGTTGCGGATGGAAGTTTCACGATGATCGTGATCCGAACATCGTCCAACTCCTTCAGGGTGCGTATGATAAGATCCTTCGAATGGTTGAGGAAAAACGTCTCATTCCCCTCTCCTGCATTGATGGTGACCGTTCCATCAATTGTTGTGGAGATGGTGCCACCAAAGGCGCCCGAAAAGGTTCCGTTTCCGGCAATCGTCACAGGTGCACTCACGGTCTCGAACTCTCCCTTGAAGAAAAGGTCCACGAGTTGCTCTCCCTCCATTCCAAAGTCCGAAGAGCTGGTTGTATTCCGTGTCTGCATGGTCTGGCTGTTGTAGTAGACCTCGGTGATGTCATCCGGCATCACGAACTCCAAGACGCGCCAATTACCCGCGAGGCCGGCCGTCGTGGCATCGGTCGGCTTCTTGATCGCAACCACGAATTCCTGATCATGGGGGTCTTCCGAAATGGCCCTCACCAGAACATCTCCGGCTGGAGAAAGGAGAAAAGGGATCAAGGAATCAGGCAGGGTCAGGACAGCTCGTTTGTCCTTGGTGACCCTGAGGCTCCCAGATTCATCACCCGTCACCGCACCCTGCGCATCGACCGAAAGGCTGCCATTCTCTGCAAACACCTCCTCCTGAAAGTAGACATCAACCAACATCTCACCATCACGAGCGAAATCATAGGGTCCGGTTGACTGACGAATTGCCTGGGTGTTGCCGTTAAAATAGCTCTCCACCAGGTAGGTCGGAGTTCCCATGGTGACGTAGCGCCAACTACCCGCGAGAGATGACTGATCCGCAGCCTGTAACCCGAATGTCACAAAGAAGGCGGACAACAAGACAGTCCGCAACAAAGATAAGGAAGAACGTGTTTTCATCAAGATTCCCGGATAGTGCCCATGTTGCACCGATTCGTGGATTGTAAAGGCGCCCAACCTGAATGATCAACTCCCTTTGCTGCCCATCAACGGCCCGTCTGCCCCTGCCTTTCAAGTTTCCGGGCATACCTTCCAAGCACCTCATACGCCTCCACCCTCACCTCGTCTGAGGCGTCCTGCTCGGCGATCAGGGTAAGCGCCTCCAGATATCTGGGATCGCTGACAAAGGCTTCCATGGACTCCACGGCCTCCTCACGAACCATCGCATTGGGGTCATTGGCGGCAAACTGAAGCAGGGTCTGCCCGAATGCAGGATCCTCGACCCCTTCCATCTGCCTGAAGATGTCCGCCCGCACCCTCGGACTCTCCGTGGTGCTGGCCATCTGGATCATGGAAGCGACCACCTCAGGGGACCGCTCATCGTTCCTGCGGAGAATCCGGAGCGCCTGCAACCGGTCCGCCTCCGAGGCGTTGGGATTCAGGACCTGCTGCTTCATGGCAGCGACCAGCTCGGGTGAAGCCTCTATCTCCCCTTCCAGCATCATTTTCTGCTGGAACACCAGCCACTGTTTCATCCCCGCCTCCAGGTAGGCGAGCCTTTCACCCAGTTCCGAAATCATTTGCTGCTGGGCATCGATCAGCTCCTTGGGATCGACCTCCACAATCTCGGGCACCTCCGGCTCCACCGGCAAGGGAGGAGGCATGGGCGGCATCGCTCGGACACTCGCCTGCGTCGCCTGGACAAGGGCCTTGGATTCCCGGACATTGGAACGAAGCTCTCCCACCTCCGCACGGGTCTTCCTCAGCTCATCCTTCAGGGCCACCACGGTCTCAAAGGTGGCTTGGAGCTTCTGCCGGTCCTGCCCGGCCCGCACCATCTGGAGCACGATCGCGATGCAGGCCACGCCGCCTAGGATTCCGGGAATGATCGATTGCTTGTTCATGGAGATCACTGGATTGCGGCAGTCTTTCAATTTTCCGACTCCTCAAAGTCTTGAACCCTCCCCCCGAAGGACGCAATCCAAATCGAAACTGCCAACCGGCCCCTCACGCGGAACTGGCCTCCTCCCGCCGCATCCGCTATCAATTCGCCAATGCGATTCCAGAATCACGGCTGGGCCGGCTTCCGGCCACTCCTCCCCCTGCTCTGCACTGTTCTGCTCCTTTCGCTCACCCAGGGTCTGTTGGCCAAGGTGAGTCGGATCCGGCTTGCCTGGCAGGAGGATCCCACCAGCACCCTGACCCTCGGCTGGCATCAGGAGTCGGGAGAAGCGGTCGCTGTCCACTACCAGGTCGCCCGCCGCGGTGTGGATCGTCCTGATGAAGGTTGGGCCAAGGTCACGGAGTTCCGTAGCGAAAACTACATGGAGATGGAGAACCGCTTTGCCTACCTCAAGGACCTCAAGCCCGACACCGACTACCAGTTTGCCATCCGCGACTCGGAGGGCGTCACCGAAGTCTTCCACTTCCGCACGGCTCCGGACACCGCCAAGCCCTTCACCTTCATCGCTGGCGGGGACAGCAAATCGGAACCCAGACTCAGGGAACGCTACCGCAAGGGAAACCGGATGGTCGCCAAGCTGCACCCGCTTTTCGTCGTCTACGCAGGCGACTTCATCAGTGGCGATGGACTGGACCCGGAGGGATGGCGTCACTGGCTTCACGACTGGAGCGAACTCGCCACGACCAAGGAAGGCAGGATGATTCCGATCGTGGTCGTCCGGGGCAATCACGAGGCGGAGGAGGAGATCCTCTACAAGCTCTTCGGGCTTCATTCGCCCAAGAACTACTTTGCCCTTTCCTTCGGAGGCGACCTCATGCGCTTCTACTCGCTCAATTCCGAGATCAACATCGTGAAGAAGGGGGACCGCCGTTCCTTTGACAAGCCCTCAACCATGGAGAACCGCCAGACCCAGTGGCTGGAGAAGGACCTGAAGGAGGTGAAGGCCACCTTCACCGCAGCCAGCTACCACAAGCCGATACGGCCCCATACCAAGAGCAAGTCCGAGAACGACTACCTTTACCGCACCTGGGCCCATCTCTTCCACGATCAGAGGCTTGATCTTGTCATCGAGGGCGACTCCCACATGCACAAGATCACCTGGCCGGTGATTCCCTCCAATGGTAACGACAGCCACGAGGGCTTCATCCGCAATGACAAGGAAGGCACCGTCTTCACCGGCGAAGGCAGCTGGGGCGCTCCAGTGAGGAACAATGACGACGACAAGCCATGGACGCGCCAGAGTGGCAAGATTCACCAGTTCAAGTGGATCCATGTCCATCCGGACGCCATCCGGATGCACACCGTCATTCTCGACAACAAGGAAAAGGCCAGGGCCAACTCGGAACGAAACCCCTTTGAAATTCCCGAAGGGGTGGAACTCTTCCAGCCCGAAGGCCAGGAAGCCGTCATCACACTGAAGCCACGCTCCAAGTAAACCCAGGCCCCGCACGACATGTCTGAAGCGAACTACAAGACCACTCCTCCGCCAATCGACACCATGCCCAAGGGCGTGTCGTACATCGTCGGCAACGAGGCCGCCGAACGGTTCAGCTACTATGGGATGCGGACCATCCTCGTGATCTTCATGACGAAGTATCTCATGAGCAGTGGCGGTGGAATCGATCCGATGTCGGAGACCGAGGCGAAAAAGTGGTATCACCTCTTCCTCAGCTCCGTTTACTTCTTCCCGGTCATTGGGGCCATCCTGTCCGACTGGATCTGGGGCAAGTATCGGACGATCCTCTGGCTGAGCGTGGTCTACTGCCTCGGGCACCTGGCGCTGGCGCTGGACGAGACCCGACTGGGTCTCAGCATTGGCCTCGGTCTGATCGCCATCGGATCCGGAGGCATCAAGCCCTGCGTTTCGGCACACGTGGGTGATCAGTTCGGTGAAAGCAACAAGCACCTGATCAGCCGGGTCTTCGGGTGGTTCTACTGGTCCATCAACTTTGGTGCCTTCATCTCCACCCTTCTCACCCCTTGGCTGCTCGATCGGTTCGGTCCCCACATCGCCTTCGGTGTTCCCGGCTTGCTGATGCTGATTGCGACCTGGGTCTTCTGGCTGGGACGGAAGGAGTTCGTCCATATTCCACCGGGAGGAAAGGCCTTCTTGGAAGAGGCGCTGGGACCCCGGGGCATCAAGTCACTCGCCAGCCTGGTACCGATCTATCTCCTGATTTCCATCTTCTGGGCGCTCTATGACCAGAGCGGTTCATCCTGGGTCCTGCAGGCCAACAACATGGACCTGAATTTCCTGGGGCACAAATGGCTGGCCTCCCAGGTCCAGGCCATGAACCCGATCCTGGTCCTCATCTATATCCCGCTTTTCACCTATGTCCTGTATCCATGGATCAACTCCTTCTTTCCCCTGAGTTCAGTCCGCAAGATGGGATTGGGGTTCTTCGTGATGTTGCCCTCCTTCCTGATCATCGCCTTCGTCGAGTCAGGCATCCAGGCCGGACAGACCCCTTCGATCGCATGGCATATTCTGGCCTATGTCTTCCTCACGGCGGCAGAAGTGATGATCTACCAGACCGGACTGGAGCTCACCTACACCCAGGCACCCAATACGATGAAGTCGTTTCTCATGTCGCTTTACCTGCTCACCGTTTCTCTGGGGAACTTCATCACGGGCTTCATCAATGGCTTCATCGCGAACCCGGACGGCACCTCCAAGCTTGAGGGGGTTTCCTACTATCTTTTCTTCTCGGGCTTGATGGCGGTGGCGGCTGTGGCATTCATATTCGTAGCAAAACGCTTCAAGGAAACCTCCTACATTCAGGGGGCACCTGAAGCGGAAGGCAATCCATGAGCTTTACCACGGAACTGCTGATCGTCCTCGGACTGATCATCGTCAACGGCGTCTTCGCCATGTCGGAGATTGCCATCGTCTCCGCCCGGAAGATCCGGCTCAAGAAGATGGCGGACGAAGGGGACACCCGCGCCGAGATCGCCCTGCTCCTCGCCAACTCCCCAAATCGCTTCCTGTCCACGGTCCAGGTCGGCATCACGCTGATCGGCATCGTCGCCGGCGCCTTTGGTGGTGCCCGTCTTTCCCTTCACCTCCAGGCTCCCCTGGAACAGATCGCAGCCACCGCACCTTACGCCGAGGCCATCAGCGTCGCGGTGGTCGTCACGACCATCACGTTCCTGTCGCTGGTGATCGGCGAGTTGGTTCCCAAGCGGATCGGGCTCAACAATCCGATCGGCATCTCCCTCATCATCGCGAAGCCGATGAACTTCCTCGCAAGGTTGAGCAAGCCCGTGGTGCACATCCTTGGAGTCAGCACCAACCTCCTCATCAAGATCCTCGGCATCAAGAAGGACGAGGAACCACCCGTTTCGGAGGATGAGGTACGCACCCTCATCGAACAGGGCGTCCATGCAGGTGTCTTCCGCAAGGATGAGATCCAGATGGTCGAAGGGGTCTTCCGGCTCGATGACCTCTACGTGGACGACATCATGACGGTAAGGGCCCGCATGGTCTGGTTGAACGTCGCGGATGACGACGAGATCAACTGGCGCAAGATCGTTTCAAGCGGCCACTCCAACTTCCCGGTCTACGAGGGAAACCGGGACAATGTCCTGGGCATGGTCAAGGTCAAGGCTCTCTGGGCAAACAAGGCCCTAGCCGGGGACGTCAAGTTGCGCGACCTCGTTACTGATCCCCTCTATGTCCCCTTCTCCATGCCCGTCGACAAACTCCTGCAGACCTTCAAGCGGACCCGTCACCACGTGGCATTGGTCACGGACGAATACGGAAGCAGCATCGGCCTCGTGACCCTCATTGACGTGCTTGAGGCCATCGTGGGCGTCGTGCCCTCCGCCGATCAGCATCGTCGCCCTGGGGCTCACCTTCGCGACGATGGAAGCTGGCTCTGTGACGCCCTGATGAGTACCTCGGACCTTAAAAAACTGCTACACGTGACGGAACTGCCCGACGAGGAGGAGGCGGAGTACCAGACCCTCGCCGGCTTCATACTCAACCGACTCGGGCACATTCCCACCGAGGGCGACAAGCTGGAGTATGCCAAGCACCAGTTCGAGATCATGGACATGGACCGTCAGCGCGTGGACAAAGTCCTGATCACGCCCATGGAAAAGCTTGCCCCCAATCCCGAGGATTGAAAGACCACCGAATCCAATGACGAAGGACTCCGGAATGTCTTCGCAAAGTAGAATCGACATTCACGTCCACATGGTCGGCAACGGCTGTGCGGAATCCGGCTGCTGGTTTCGCTATCCGTGGTGGAAGGAACCCTTCGCCTGGCTGATGGCCTGGCAGAACGACGTCCCCATCTCCGCGCTCTATGGCAACCTCGAGGCGGCCTATGCAAAGAAGCTCTCGGAATGGGTGGCCAAGTCGGACTCCATTGACGAGATCGTGCTTCTGGCCCAGGAGGAGGTTTACGACGAGAATGGCAACAAGCTGACACATCTCGGTTCAGCCCATGTTCCCAACGATTTCGTCTTCGAGATGTGCGACAAGTATGAAGGCCTCCTTCCCGCGATCTCGATTCATCCCGCGCGGCCCGATGCGCTGCAGGAACTGGAGCGATGCATCGAAAAGGGTGCCGTCATGCTCAAGCTCCTTCCCAACTGCCAGAACGTCGACTGCAACCTGCCCCAATACCGGGAATTCTGGAAGATGATGGGGGATGCCGGACTTCCCCTGCTGGCCCATACGGGAGGCGAATACACCCTTCAGGTGGTGAACGCCGCCTATTCCGATCCCCGGGTCCTTCGCCAACCATTGGAATGCGGAGTGAAGGTCATTGCTGCCCATTGTGCCACGCAGAGCAGTTTCTGGGATCCCCAGTATTTCCACGTGCTGGAGGACCTGATGGCGGAATACCCGAATCTCTATGGTGACAACAGCGCCCTCAACACCCCCTTTAGAAGCGCCAAGATCCGCGAGACACTCTCTGGCCCGATGAAGGGGAGAATCATCCACGGCAGTGACTATCCCGTCCCCATCATGGGAGAATGGCCATGGCTTCGGCGCATGATCTCCTGGGGAGAGTTCCGCCGCTGTGCCGGCATTGCCAACCCCATCGAGCGCGATGCCCAGTTGAAACTCGCACTCGGCTATGGCGAGGAAACCTTCACCCGGGCCAACCAGGTCCTGAGACTGAACCGAAGGTGATCTGTGGAATCGGATGGGAATCCGACCACTTGTCCGGCAATCGCCAACAACAAAACAATTGATCCGATTCCCATGGGATACCACCCATCGGATCCATTGGTTTTCACTTTACTAGGAGTTGAATGCGGCGCATGACATCATCTTCAATTCGAACCATGAGACCGTTCCTTTCCACCCTCCTTCTACTCTGCACCCTTTCACCGATCTGGGCGGCCAGTCTGTTACCACCTGGACACCGGCCTGAACCGGTTTCCCACCACGCCTTTGTTGGCGGAAAGATTGTCATGTCCCCGGGCCACGTGCTTGAGGAAGGCATGGTCGTGATTCGTGATGGCCGCATCGTCAGCGTGGGCAAGGAACAGGAAGCCCCGGCCGGAGCCCGAGTCTGGGACTGCAAGGGGAAGACGATCTACCCAGGACTCATCGAGATCCATCTCCAGGATTCGGAAGGCGGCAGTGGCGGTAATGATACAAGCGCGGCACTGGCCGGCATCACTGAATCACTGACGTCAGGCAGCATCCGTTTCAAGGGCGTCACAGGCGATGAACGGGACCAGGGCAAGCCTGGCGCCGGCTACCAGCTCAAGACCGTCCATCCCGAGACCCGGGTCATTGATTCCTTCAAGGGAACCCACAAGAGCTTTGGAAACCTGAAGAAGCTGGGATTCACGACGGCCAACCTCGTTCCTGGAGAAGGCATCTTCCCAGGCCAGGCCGCCCTCGTCTCCCTCCGGGTCTCCAATCCCAATGATGCCATCGTCAAACCGGTCACCACACAACACATCCGCTTCGAGTCCTCCAAGGGCGATCGGGAGTATCCCAAGAGCCTGATGGGCATCGTCGCGGCGATTCGACAGACGCTCCTCGACACCCAGCATCTGCAGAAGATGGAAACCTGGCTGGAGGCCCATCCTGAGTCCAAGGCCCAACTCGAGTTCAATCCTTCCCTGACCGCCCTGAAGCCGACCCTAAGCGGTGAGCAGGAGGTCGTCATCCATCCCAACCACATGCTGATGGTCAACCGCATCGGCAAGCTGGCCCAGGAGTTCCAGCTCAAGCCCATCGTCTTTGCCACGGGACAGGAATGGCAACGCCCCGATCTCATCGCCGAAGGCCTGACCCGCTTCATCGTCCCGGTGAATTTCCCATCGATGCCCAAGTTCAAGGATGACGAATGGGAAAGCGTCTCCCTTGAGCAACTCCGCGACTGGGACTGGGCCCCGGAAAATCCATCTGTCATTACCGGAACAGGCGCCTCGGTCGCCTTCACCACGCACACGCTTTCCAAGATGGGAGATTTCCGCAAGCAGTTGAAGAAGACGATGGACCGCGGCATGGACGAAGAGGCCCTTCTCGCCGGACTGACCACGGTCCCTGCCCGCTTCCTCAAGGCGGACGAGGAGATCGGTACACTCGCACCCGGAAAACGCGCCAATCTGATGATTGTCGATGGAGATTCCTGGTTTGACCCCGACACCAAGATTGCAGAGGTCTGGATCGACGGCCAACGCGAGGTCATCACGCCAGCCCCTCTTACGAAAGAAGAGAAGGACGACGACAACAAGGAGGAGGACCATGAGGAGAAGCCCAGTCCCCGCGTTGCCAAGAGGGACATGGATCATGGCGGCGTCCTCTTTGAGAGCGACAAGCCCATCCTCTTTCAGGGTGCCACCATCTGGACCTGCACGGCCGAGGGTGTCCTTGAGAAGACCGATGTGGTCATCGACAAGGGAATGATCGTGGCCATCGGCAAGGACCTTGCGCTTGATGAGGCATGGGCCATGCGTGAAATGCACCTCGTCCCGGCGAAAAACCTGCACCTGACACCGGGACTGATCGATGCCCATAGCCACAGCATGATTCTCGGCGGCGTCAATGAAGGCACCCTGCCCTCCGCCTCCATGGTGCGTATTGCCGATGTCGTCCACTCGGAGACCCGCAACATCTATGACCAGCTCGCCGGCGGCCTGACCACGGCCAATCTCCTGCACGGATCCGCCAACCCCATCGGTGGCCAGAACGCCGTGATCAAGTTGAGGGACGGAGCCGGTCCCGACGGACTGATCTTCGAGGAGGCCATCCAGGGCATCAAGTTCGCCCTGGGTGAGAACGTCAAGCAGTCGAACTGGGGCGACGACTACACAACCCGCTTTCCACAAACGCGCATGGGTGTCAGGACCTTCTTCTTCAACCGCTTCACCGCAGCCAGGGAATACATGGCGCAACAGGAGAAGTTTGAAGCTGGCGAAGGCCCACCCGTCCAGGTCGACCTTGAAATGGAGGCACTTGCCGAGATCATCAAGGGAGTCCGCCTCATCCATTGCCATTCCTATCGACAGGATGAGATCCTCGCGTTCCTCCGGACGATGGAAGAATTCGATGTCACTGTCGGAACACTCCAGCACGTGCTCGAGGGCTACAAGATCGCCGATGAGATCGCAAAGCATGGCGCCGGGGCCTCCGCCTTCTCAGACTGGTGGGCCTACAAGTTCGAGGTTTACGACGCCATCCCTTACGCAGGAACGCTCATGCACGACCGGGGTGCTTTGGTTTCCTTCAACTCCGACTCCTCGGACCTCGCCCGTCGCATGAATCTTGAGGCCGCCAAGGCCGTGAAATATGGAGGTCTTTCCGAAGAGGAAGCCCTGAAGTTCGTCACGCTCAATCCCGCCAGGCAGCTTCGCATCGATGACTATGTCGGAAGCATCGAGATTGGAAAACATGCAGACATCGCGCTCTGGAACGGCCATCCGCTCAGCACGACCAGCACCTGTGTTCAGACATGGATCGACGGAAAGAAGTATTTTGACCGCGACCTGAGCAAGGCCCGATTCGAAGACATCAAGTCCGAGCGAGAGGCCTTGATTTCCAAAGCCAAGGAATCATCGAAAAAGAAGAAGGATGAGAAGGAAGAGGGTTCTGGCGAGACGACCAGGACATCTCCCCTGCAAAGGCTGCTGCAGAAATACCAGAATCATTCCCTCGATGGCAGTTACAGCTGCTGCAAGCAACATTCCATGCAGATTCTCCAGTAACCTGACTGCCTGAACCAATGAAGACGATTTACACATTCATCCTGCTTACGTTCCTGGCTGCGATCACATCATCGGCGGCCACTCTCCTTATCAACGGACAGATCCATACGGTGTCCGGAGAGGTCATCAGCAAGGGCCAGATCCTCTTCGAGGGTGATACCATCAGGGAGGTCGGCAAGAACCTCAAGCGCCCCGAGGGGGTCACCGTCGTCGACGCCAAGGGCGCCCATGTCTATCCCGGGCTGATCGCCTCCACCACCGCCATGGGACTGGTCGAGGTCAACGCCTTGAGACAGACACGGGACTACAACGAGGTCGGAAGCTACACGCCTGATGTCTTTGCCTGGATCGCCATCAATCCCGACTCGGAGCTCCTACCCGTGGCCCGGGCCAATGGAATCACCCACTTTCTTCCCGTCCCAACCGGCGGCACCATCACGGGTTATTCCGGGGTCATCGCCAGCAGCGGCTGGACCATTGAGGAAATGGCCACCAAGCCACTGGCGGCCCTGCATCTAATGTGGCCCCGGATGAGCCTCAGAACCCAGCCAAGGGAAAC
Source organism: uncultured Verrucomicrobiota bacterium (assembly GCA_964554035.1). Taxonomy (GTDB): domain Bacteria; phylum Verrucomicrobiota; class Verrucomicrobiia; order Limisphaerales; family CAZKNW01; genus CAZKNW01. Next base: position 4,924 of record CAZKNW010000030.1, on the reverse strand, counting down.
CTTCAACGATCCATCCAAGTGGAAGCCCGTTGCAGACCAGAAGAAGGACGACGAAAAACAGATCCGCGAGATTCATGAATTCCTGGGTGAGGCGAGAGCCTACCTCAAGGCCAAGGAAGCAGGAGAAGGCTATACCGAAACTCCCGCATGGGATGCCATGATCCCGGCTCTGAAGAAGGAACTCCCGGTCATCGTGCACGCCGATTCAAAACGACAGATCGAATCCGCACTTCAGTTTGGGAAGAAGTTTGACCTGAGGATCGTGATCGCTGGAGGACTCGAAGCCGACAGGCTGACGAATGAACTCGTTGAGCAGGACGTCCCCGTGATCTACGAGCACACCTTCAGCCTGCCGCAGAGTGACGAAGAAAACTACGACCACCAGTTCACCGCAGCACAGCGGTTGAGCAAGGCGGGTGTCAAGGTGGCGATCAGCATGGGCAACAGCGGCTTCGACAGCGCCCTCGTCCGCAACCTTCCCTACTCCGCCGCCCAGTGTGTGGCCTATGGCCTCGATCCCAAGGAAGCACTCAAGATGATCACGCTCAACCCGGCCCAGATCCTCGGGGTTGGGGATCAACTGGGATCCATCGAGCCCGGAAAGAACGCCACCTTCTTCCTGAGCAGCGGCGACATCCTCGACATCCGCCACAATCCCACCCGCATGTGGATCAACGGCAAGGAAGTCAGCCTCGAATCCCGCCACACCAAGCTCTACAAGAAATACAAGGCGCGCCCGCAGTAAGGTGCAGCGGCTCACGATGGGATGGGGAGAGGCCCAGAGCAGCCTAAACAGGCTGTGTCAGAACGGTAGGGCCCGTCGCTCCGCGCGGGCCTGTGCTGCGGACGGTATAACAATGCCGGTGGTGCGTTGGCAACCCAAGCTCAGGCGCTCACGGAGTGATCGCCCTACCTGATATGGGTGACGTATTCATGCCTTTGGTTATTGGGGGCGGCTCCCCATCTTTTTCTCGGCTGGTTTTCACACAGTCTGGAAAGGCTGGACTCCAACACCGAGGGCCCACTGCCTGTTGGAGACCACGCTTCAGCATGTCTTCCATTTTCAAGCACCAAAGGTGTGACTCAACTCCAAAACGCACCTAACGAACTGGTCAGAAGCTTGGAGCGGGACGCCCAAAAAAGTGGCATGCGAAACGCCTGCCTCACAAGACCTCCCTTCGATCCACCGCCTGCAAAACGTTTCAAGGATCGACAGTGCCGCCTCCGGATGGTTCAATTCGGAAGTAGAAGAAACATGAACCGGCCATTCCAATACCCTTCTGCGACGCTTGTATTGGTCTGCGTTTCCCTGCTCCTTTCAACAGCAGTGATCTCCACCAAGGGGGCCGCTTCCTCGAACGATGATGTCAGCTTCGACAAGCTGCCCATCATCTGCACGAACCTCTCGATCAACAGGATCGTCTTTGACTGGACGGGACTGGCCGACACCGACAACACCACCGACTCCTGGAAGAACAATTCAAACTGGTCCCCCCCTTCATCACCGGCATCTGCGTCAACCAGATCCTGGGTGCGGATGTCCGCTATCCCTACAGCACCAACAGCATCGCTGTCTTTGGCAGTGTTCCTTCCTCCCCGGTCAACGTGCTTCTAAGCAATGATGCCGAGGTCCTTGCGCTCAGGTTTGACAATCCGAACAGCTACACCATTCGCGGCACCGATGCCCGAATCCTATTTAAGAATCCCGGATTCTCGGTCGACAACCAAGCGCTGCAAGACAAGGCATCCATCTGGCTCAGGAGGGGCACACACACGATCGAAGCCGACATCGACATCGGGAGATCCATCTGGATCCACCTCGGAAACAAATCAGGAACCACGGAGAAGCTCAAGATTCGAGGGAACATATCCGGCGTAGGCGTCATCACCGTTACAGGAGACAATGGAGCCTTGGTGGAACTCTACGGAGACAACACCTTCTCCGATGACCTTTATGTGGGTTCCCACCTGCTGGGACTCCCTGGATTTGTCCGGCTGAAGGGAGGGAACAACATTTCTGGAAACGTGGGACTCCTGAATAATGAAAGCGAACTGGACCTGAACGGAACCAGCGAGCAGATCGGCAGTCTCTATGGAGGCAACACATGGGGACACGGGAAGGTCAAGCTGGGAGGAGGCACCCTGACCATCACGGCAGGAATCCCCAGCGCCCTCGATCCCTCCAGTCATTTCCTGGGTGCGTTTACCGAGTCCGGCCTCCTCAGGATCCGGATGAGCGATCCCAGCCACATACTCGCACTCAGGGAGGAGTACTTTTCAGGTGTTGTCTCCACCGCTTCCGTCGAGGTCGATGAAGGGATCCTTTCGCTTTTCTCCGGCAACATCTTCGGAGCCTGTGTTCCTGTGACCGTCAATGAAGGAGGCGTCCTCAAGGTGGTCGATGGTGCTGAAGCCTTTGGAAAGCTGACCCTCGCAGGTGGAACCGTGGTGTGGGACCTTGATGGAGGTACGCTCTCCCCCGCCAAGGGTATCACGCTATCCACGGGAGGCGGTTTCTTCTGGGTGAGTTCCGGACTGGATATTCCCCTGAATGCAACCATCGGGGGCGAAGGTTCCCTGGTCAAGAATGGCTCAGGAATTCTCCGTCTCGGGGGTGAGAACAATTACATGGGTGAAACATTCATCAATAATGGAACCCTTTTGCTCGAAGGAGGAGACAATCTTCCAGCCACCTCGACCGTCACTGTACGTTTAGCGAACGGTGAAGGATTTGAATATGATGGCACCCTGGACCTGGATGGCACGGACGAGCAGGTGCGCAGCCTGGCTGGAGCCGGAAAAGTCCGACTCGGTGGGGGAACCCTTTCGCTCGCCAACCCTGCCGGAGAATCCTTCAAGGGATCCATCTCTGAGTCAGGTGCGATCCGCGTCGACGGCAGCGGTCATTGGAACCTCCAGCCTTCAAGCTCACCGACTGCCCCCCTCTACATCAAAGGGACCACGGTGGCTGCCTCAGGAGCCACGGAAAGCATGCCCGTCATCATCGAGCAGGATGGCATCCTCGAAAGCAACGGCCCCATCAACGGAGTAGCCACCGAAGCAGGAGGCATCCTGTCCCCCGGGGAAGGCCCCAGGACCATCGGCACCCTGGAATCCGATGTCCCCATCATCTTCCACCCCGGCTCCATCCTCGAACTCACCATGGGGGACATGACGGTCGTCACCCCACCTTCATGGGATCAGCTGCACACCACGAAGAGGATCTTGTTCCAGGGCCCAGAAGAAGCCTTCCAGCTCCAACTCGTTCCTGTGGAAGCAGGCTTTGCCTTCAACTTTGACCAATCCGGTTCCTGGCTCATCGCTACCGCCGACCTGGGAATCCAGAACTTCAGTTCCGCCACGATTTCGCTCGATTCCTCAAACGTGCTGGATGGAACCGGCCATGAATTCAGCACCCACCTGGAGGGAGGTCAGATCTTTCTCGACTATGCCCCCATCGCCATCCCGCAAACATTGCAAACCGACGAGGACCAAGCCTTGGAGATCGCGCCCACGGTCGCAGCCGCCTATGCATCGCTGCCCAATCTCGATTACGTGGTCCGCCAGGGACCGTCCCACGGAACCCTGATGACAACCGGTTCACCCTCCCGATTCATCTACACCCCGGATCAGGACTTTCACGGTGAGGACTCATTCACCTTCGCCGCACAGAGGGATGGTCTCGTCTCAAGATCGACTCCCATCGCCATCACGATCGATCCGGTCAATGATGCCCCCGTTGCCCGCCCTGACATCGCTGGAGTTCAAATCGGCAAAAGTGTCGTGATCGACGTGCTGGACAATGACCTAGATGTCGACGGCAACGCCCTATCCATCATCATCGAAGACGCGCCGCTTCACGGGACCGCAACCCTCGAGAACGGGCAGGTCCGCTACACCAACACTTCCACCACATCCCTTGACAGTTTCACCTATCGAGCCACGGACAACCTTGGAGGCGAATCCTCCACTGTGGAGGTCACCCTGGTGGTTGTCCCTCAAATCATTGAGGTCACCGTCTCCGATGAAGCCGAGGATAGTGAGAACGACACCACTCTCAGGGAGGCCATTGCGCTGGCAACCCTTGCTGAAGGAAAGGAGACAATCCTGGTGCCCAGTGTACCTCCCGGCACAAGAACCACCGACCACCATCAGCTCCTTCGCCAGGGTGAACTGGTTGTGGATGACCCCGGAGGCACCATCCTCATCACCACCTCGGAAGGCACCGGAACCCTCGACGCCCTGGACCTCTCACGACACATCAAGATACTGAATGGGAGCCTGATTCTCGAACGCATCGAGTTCACGAGGGGCAGTTCATCGACAGGAGGTGGTTCCATCTGGAACGAGGCGGGCCTCCGTCTCATCGCCTGCAACTTCAACGGCAACCAGAGCACTGATTCCACCTCGGGAGGTGCCCTCCTGAACACCGGAACCCTCTCCATCTCAAGGACGCTTTTCGAACAGAACACATCTGCCCGACACGGAGGCGCCATCCACATGGACGGAGGCACCGCGCTGATCGTGAATACCACCTTCAGTGGCAATATTGCCGGCGACAAGGGAGGCGCGATCAAGGTGGAGACGGGAGAACCGACCCTCAACTTCTGTACCTTGACACTGAACCACGCCTCGAATTCCGGAGGCGGGTTTTCCGGTAAATCGGGAGGCATGCAGAATTCCGATGTCTCCCACCTGTCCCATTGCATCATTGCGGGCAACACATCCGGCAATTCCTCCGCATCTCCGGACGACGCCGAGGGAAAGATCAGCGACACAAGTGACCACAATCTTTTCAGCACCAATGTTTCGGGCATCGACACAGGCCTCGGCAACCTGAAGAACACCGATCCCCTTCTTCTTCCCCTGGAGCGCAATGGTGGATCCACGCGCACCCACTATTTCTCCGGCCCCAGCAGTCCCG
>CAZKNW010000029.1:0-17025 GCA_964554035.1 uncultured Verrucomicrobiota bacterium | reverse complement strand
ATGCGAGACAGCGATGACGAGCTCCGCTTGCTATTGGCAGGATGGCAAGCAGGTGTGTCGGTTCCATCCACGATTCCACTCCGGATCGTAGGGCACTGGGCAAGCCCTATCCAGAGGACCTGTGGATAGGAGTCGCGAAGTCCAGTTTGATTTCGCTACCTTTAGAGAAACGATGAATGCCGAACAAGAACGGGTATGGCGAAGGCGAGGGACGAGTCTTCACGCCCTGTGCTTGATCGCTGCGTTCCCTGCACGGGTCGAGCAGGCGGTCCGTCGTGAGACATTCTTGACGTTGGCTTGAAGAATCATGAAGCGGAAGGGACAGACAGAGAACAGAAGTTGCAAAGACCTGTTCCTTGGACGAGTTGCCTTTGGCTGTCGACGGTTGCTCTGATGGAATGGAGCAGAAGTGTCTGAGCTCGGATTATTCCAGTGCCTGTTTGACCATTTTCTTGGTGGCTTCCCTGGAGCCATGCACAATCTTGATAGGCCCGGTGGTTTTGATGAAGACACTCCCTTGTTTGCCTTCAACGATTGCTGCAAAGAGAGCCTGATCCTTCTTGGGAGTCTTGGGGCCAAAGGGGGCCCCACTCAGGAAGGTGCCCTGGGCGGAAAGGTAGGTGACTTTGATGCCGTTGATCTCAGAAGACTCCTCTTCAACCTGAAGCTTCTCGCGAGGTTCTTCGAACTGTCCGATCCAGCGATCCAGATTGGCACGGACGCCACCACCTTGGCCTCTTCCAAAATAATAGAAAACGACTTCGGCAGGTTCCGAATCGGCTGATGGCACGAGAAGTTGCGCCGCACGCATCGGAGAGTTGGTTTCCAGTTTCTTCCACCCCGAAGGTTTGGTGAAAGTGAACTCCGAGACACTGAATTGGTCTTCAGCCTGGAGAGAGAGTGTGGTGAATGCCAGTAGCAGGCAAAGGATGGTGGGTTTCATATCGCTGAGGTAGGTGAGCCTGACGAATCTGTCAAATGAATCAAGCGGTAGTAGTGCAAGGTGAATGAAAAGTCAGAGACCGAAAATGGATTGTGTAGGCGCGTGAATACTGGATTGGGTTGAGCTGATTTCCGAGCCACGCATGGTGGTCGCCATCTACGGCGGTGTGCCCATGTTGAAGCAGGTTTCTCTCGATAGCCTGGTCCTCTCGTGAAGGGGGGGGGCAGGTTTGATGGCGATTTCCAAAAATTCCCTGTTGCCTCGCCCGAGCGTTGGGCTGGAAGCGAATGCGCTCGTGTCCGAGTTGCCGTTGACGCGAGCGAGGTTGTCGAAGCCGAAATCAGAGGTTTGGGGCGCCTCTACTTCTCCGGGTGAACTTCCATGAGCTCCACGGAGATGATACCGGGCTTGTTGCTCCACTGGCAGCGCAGGACGAGGTCGTCACCCCGGGTGTGGGCGGCGATCACGAAGAGGTCCTTCCCTTTGACCTGCAGGACGGGCCAGGTGTTGGACACGCTCCACGAGGTTTGGCGCAGGGACTTCCAGGTGGTCAGTTCGCCTCCAAGCTCGACCTTTCCATCCTCGAGGAACCTGATGGTGCCATGGTCGGTGGTCATGGCGCTTCCCAGCCAGCGGAAGGTCCGTCCCTTGAGGTAGGTGTCCAGGTCGGGGATCCGGATCAGCTTGGTGCTGGGACGGAACTCGGTGAGTTCATCGAATTTCTCCATCTCCAGCTTGATCCGGTTGGCGTCGGCCTGTCGGCCCGCTCGGGTCAAACGAGCGATCTCGGCCCTGTGGGCATTCAGGAGAACCTGCTTGGCCGACTGCACGCTCAAGGCGTACTCCCCCTTGGCCTTCATCAGTTGTGTCTCCGCGGAATACATCCGGCGACTGTAGGTGTCCCGTGCCTCGGGCAGCCCATTGCCGGAAGACCAGGCATGGGAGCCAAGGAAGGTCAGACAGGCGAGGGCAAGCAGGAGGGATACGGATTTCATGGGATAAGAAAGGTTCTGGGTGTGTGAAGTTTGTAGGATTCGGGAAGGCGAAGGTCAAGGTAAGGCGAAACCCAGGGCCTGAATTCGAACTGAGATGATTGAACAGGAGGCAACGATCGCGGTTGAGGGACAGGCAGGGGAAATAGAGAAGAGAACTTTCTTCTCCTCTCTGCGACTCCGCGGCTCGGCGTGAGATCTTATCCTTCTTGAGACCGGGGTTGGTCTGAAGGCGCGAGTCCTACTCGTTCCCCAAGGGACGCAATCCGACGGACTGGGCGATGTCGTCGAATTCCTCGCGGCTGACGTTGTCGAGGGACTTGCCGCGGCGGGAGAGCTTCTCGTTGATCTTGATGGACTTCTCGGTCATCTCCTCATGCGTTTCCTTGCTTCCTCCAAAGAGGGCAAAGTTGTCCCCGGTGGTCACGCGCTTGTGTCCGTCCTGGTTGTCCAGTCCGACACCGAGCATGACCGCCTTTCCCTTGTTGCGATTGGACGAAGTCGCCATGGATGAAAGGATGGGCCTGTTCGCCGCCTAGTCAAGCCCTTGAGGCGCATCTCATTCCGGTCGATCAGGCGAGGATCGGCCGGATCACGGAGGCCGGTTCAACACCGGTCAGGCGCTGGTCGAGTCCCTGGAACTTGAAGCTCAGGCGTTCATGATGGATGCCCAACTGGTGAAGGATGGTGGCATTGAGGTCCCGAATGTGGACCGGGTCCTTCACGATGTTGTAGGAGAAGTCGTCCGTCTCGCCATGCACGACGCCTCCCTTGACGCCGCCACCGGCCATCCAGACGGTGAAGCATTTGGGATGATGATCGCGGCCATAGTTGTTTTTCGAGAGTCCGCCCTGGCAATAGATGGTACGGCCGAACTCGCCGCCCCAGACGACGAGCGTGTCATCGAGGAGCCCACGCTGCTTCAGGTCGGTGATGAGGGCCTTGGAAGGCTGGTCGACGTCCTTGGCCTGATTGGGAAGGTCGCCGGCGACATTGCCGTGTTGGTCCCAGCCACGATGGAAGATCTGCACGAAGCGGACATCCCGCTCCGCCATGCGTCGGGCCAGCAGGCACTGGTTGGCAAAGGTGCCCGGCGTGGTGACCTCGGGACCATACATGTCGAGGATGTGCTTGGGTTCGTTTGAAATGTCGGTCAGGTCGGGCACGGAAGCCTGCATGCGGAAGGCCATTTCATACTGGGCGATGCGGGCCACGGTCTCGGGATCGCCCACCTCCTGATACTGGCGCTGGTTCATGGAGGCCAGGACGTCGAGCATCTGACGTCGGCGGTTGCGGGTCATGCCCTCGGGATCCGAGATGTAGAGCACGGGATCGCCGCTGGAACGCAGGGCGACACCCTGATGCTTGGAGGGAAGGAATCCGCTGCCCCAAAGCCGGTTGTAGAGGGCCTGTGCCTCCTTGCGTCCGGTCCATGAGCTGGTCAGTACCACGAAGGCAGGCAGGTTCTGGTTCACGCTTCCCAGGCCGTAGCTGAGCCAGGCGCCGAGGCTGGCGCGCCCAGGAAGCTGGTTGCCGGTGCAGATGTAGGTGATGGCCGGGTCATGGTTGATGGCCTCGGTGTGGACGGACTTCACCAGCGCGATGTCATCCACCATCTGGGAGGTATGGGGCAGCAGTTCACTGACCCAGGCGCCGCTTTGACCGTGCTGGGCGAACTCGAACTTCGAGGGCGCGATGGGGAAGCGCTTCTGCTTCGATGTCATCGTGGTCAGGCGTTGGCCCTTGCGGACCTCGTCCGGGAGATCCTTGTCGTACCACTCCTTCATCTTCGGCTTGTGGTCGAAGAGATCCATCTGGCAGGGGGCGCCCGCCATGAAGAGGTAGATGGCCCGCTTGGCCTTGGGAGCGAAATGCGGCATGCCGGGCAGGCCGCCGATGCCGGAGGGTGCGGCCTGCGCGTTCTCCCCGAGAAGGGAGGCCAGGGCGGGGACACCCAGTCCAAGGGCGCCGCGCCTGAAGAAGTGCCTGCGGGTGATGAGATCGATCTTGTCCTGAATCGGGTCCATGGGATCAGCCTTTGTTGATGGTTTCGTCCAGGTTGAGGATGACGTTGGCCACGACGGTCCAGGCCGCCATGTCGGCGGCGGAAGCCCCCTTGGGCAATTGGGTCGCGATGGAGGAAATGAGCTCGCGCGCGTCTTCCGTGGATTGGGCGAAGTCCTTTTGCTGGGAGCGGAAGAGCCCAATGAGATCCTTGAGATCCGCATCGGCAGGAACCTTGGCCGTGGCACTGCGGTAGAGCCAGGTGGCGATGTCCTCCGGCTTTCCTCCGGCAGCCTCGATCGCGCGAAGGGCAAAGTTCTGAGAAGCCTCCACGAACTGGGGCTCGTTCATGAGGACGAGCGCCTGCAGCGGTGTGTTGGTGCGTTCGCGTCGGGCTGAGCACTCCTCTCGGGACGGCGCATCAAAGGTGGTCATCTGAGGCGGAGGCGAGGTTCGTTTCCAGAAGGTGTAGACGCTGCGACGATAGATGTCGGCGCCTTCATCCGGCCGAAAGCGGACCGTGTTGGAACCGGAGTAACCGACCGAGAACCAAAGGCCGTCCGGTTGTGGAGGCCGAACGCTGGGGCCGCCGATCTGGTTGACGAGGAGACCACTCAGGCTGAGCGCCTGGTCGCGGATCATCTCGGCATCGAGCCGGAACCGAGGGCCCCTTGCAAGGAGCCGGTTTTCCGGATCCCTGGCGAGGAGGGCGGTGGTGATGGTCGAGGCCTGCCGGTAGGTGGAGGACATGACCATTTGCTTGATGAGACGCTTCACGTTCCAGCCGTTCTCCTGGAAATCCACGGAGAGGTGGTCCAGCAGCTCGGGATGCACGGGCAGTTCACCCTGGTTGCCGAAGTCCTCCGAGGTCTTGACGATGCCAACGCCGAAGATGGACTGCCAGAAACGGTTCACCGCGACGCGTGCGGTCAGGGGGTGTTCCGATGAAACCAGCCACTTGGCGAATCCCATCCGGTCGTTGGGGAGACCCTCCGGCATGGGAGGCAGGGCTTCCGGTGTGCGGCGGGTGACCTTTTCGCCCTTCTTGTCGTATTCGCCACGCACGAGGATGAAGGCCTCCTTGGGTTCGGAGGTCTCCTTGAAGATCAGGGTGGTGGGAATGGCCCGGCTCAGGCCGGCCAGTTCCATGCGTGCCGCCCTCATCGATTCACGCAAACCGTTCAGCTGATCCCCCGAAGCGTAGTGATGGGCGAAGATCTCCTGGAGGCGCGACTGTTCCTTCGGGGTAAGTTCCTTCTCGGGCTTGTCGGCCAGCTGGACGACATCGAAGGGGGGCAGCACAGGATCGAGCGCCTTGAAATAGAATCCGCTTTTCCCCTGCGTGTTGATCACCTTGATCAGCAGTTCATTGTCGCCTGCCTTGAGGTTGAGGGTCAGCTTGTGCTGATCGGGTGCGATGTCACGCTCGACGTTTTCCCCGAGGATCTCCTTCTGGTTGAGGAGGACCTTGATGCCGTCGTCGCTGCCAAGCGAGACCTCCAGTTTTCCGGCCCGGTTGGCGTGGATGTTCCGGTAGAGGTAGTTGACACATTCGCGGTCTGGAAGATCCATGTGGATCTCGCCATCACGCCAGTCCAGGCGCTGCTCCCATTTTCTTTGTTCTCCATTCGAGTCATAGGTCTTCTTGAGATCGACGGCTTTGCCCTCGGGGCCGAGCCTGGATCGAAAGGAGCGCTGCCCGTTGGAGGTGGAGGTGAAGGAGCCCACGTGAAACCACTCTCCCAGTGCCACCTGGAACTTCATGTCGGTCGGGGCCGGCTGTTCCGTGCCGGAGAAACGGACGCGGCCGAAGGCATGCTTGCCATACTTGGTCTGGTAGGAGGTGGTGATGCGCAGGACATCACCCTTCTTCAACACCAGCGGTTCCTTCAGGGAAAGGGTGGCTTTGCGGTTCTCAATGCGGCTGTGTCCTTCCACCGCCCATCCTGTATCCGGCTTGCCGTCGATGGCATTGGAGGCGACGAACTCCTTGGACTGCTCATGGTCTCCCTTGATGGACTGGATCGGGATCGCAACGAATTCCTCCGGCTTCTCCGCGGTTGCGCGTTCGATGGTGATCCCGGAAAGGACGGCGTTGCCGTTTTCGGAGCGTCCCACGCTTTTCCTCGAGTGGGTGTCATGGGTCAGGGCTTCCAGCCGGAGGGCGTGAAAGATCCTGGCGCCTGGCTGGAAGAGGAAGGTGTGATTGTCCTTCGCGGGGTTTTCGCCCGAGGCAAGCACCGACTGGTCCTCCTGAATGGTCAGGGTGGTGCCACTGTCGGAGGTGGCGTCGGTTGGAGTCAGGAATTGCCATTCGACCTTCGCCGGTCTGGCGGGTGGCTCAACGGACTCCAGCCATGCCTTGAAGTCCGCCTTGTCCGCCATCGCGGCCTTCACGATCTCGCCATGAAGTTCAGGAATCCGGTTTTCAAGCATTGCGAGTTCGGAGGACTGCTGTTCCGAAGGTACCTTGATGTAGGGACGATGGTCCCTGCGGTTTCCGTCGAGGGGGTTGCCGTCCATGCTGTTGAAGTAGGCAAAGACGGAATAGAAGTCCTTCATCGTGATGGGATCGAACTTGTGGTCGTGACAGACCGCGCAACCCATCGTCAACCCCATGAAGACCTGTCCGGTGGTCTGGACGCGGTCCACCACGTTTCTCACATAGACCTCCTCCGCGATGGAACCGCCCTCGGAGGTGGTGACGTTGCAGCGGTTGTATCCGCTGGCGATGAGCTGGTCCCGGCTCGGATCGGGAAAGAGGTCACCGGCAAGCTGCTCGATCGTGAACTGGTCGAAGGGCATACCCTGGTTGAAGGCGCGGATCACCCAGTCCCGGTAGGGCCACATCTCGCGGTAGTTGTCGAGGTGGAGGCCATGGGTGTCACCATAACGAACGAGATCGAGCCAGTAGCGTGCCTGGTGTTCTCCGAAGTGCTCCGAATTCAGCAGTCGGTCGACCAGCCGCTCATAGGCACCGGGCGCCTTGTCGGCCAGGAAGTCGTCGATTTCGCGAAGGCTGGGAGGCAGTCCGGTGAGGTCAAAGGTGAGCCGGCGGATCAACGTTTCCCTGGAAGCGGGGGAGGATGGACTGAGGCCTTCCTTCTCCAGCCGATCCAGAATGAAGTAGTCGATGGCATTTCGCGGCCAGGCGTCGGACTGAACCTTGGGGAGGGGATGCTTGACCGGTTGGCTGAATGCCCAATGGCCCTCGTAGACGGCACCTTCCTTCACCCATTGCTTCAGTGCCTCGATCTGCGCTGGTTCAAGCGACTTGCCGCTGTCAGGCGGCGGCATGAGGTCATCCGGATCTGAGGAGGTGACCCGTGCGATCAATTCACTGGAGCCCGGTTCGCCTGCGACCAGTGCATGGCCTCCACCCTTCAATTTGGCAAAGGCTCCATCCCGGGTGTCGAGCCTGAGCCCGGCCTTGCGGTGATCGTTGTCGGGGCCATGGCAGTAGAAGCAGTTGTCAGAGAGAATGGGACGAATGTCCCGGTTGAAATCAATCTCACCGGCCTGGAGGAGGGAAGTCATCCCCAGAAGCAGCGCGGTCGTGATGATCTTGTTGGATCTCATGTTGAATTCTGTTGGACCTGGGTCAAGCGCCCCGGGTTGCCTTTTGGATATTCATGCAGGATAGGACGTTTGAAGGGGCCTGCGCCATAGAAATTCCTGCCGCAGAAAACTGGTTGCGATGTATTATCCTGCTGAGCGGTCGGAACAATAAGTTCTTGCCCTTGGTTGGTTCAGTTGGACAATTCGTCTTTTCGACAACACCGAACCCGAAACCATTCAAGTCTCTCATGGCCAAGATCTACAATAACATCGTCGAAACCGTTGGTGGCACGCCGCTTGTGAAGCTCAATCGTGTGACCGAGGGTGTCGACGCCACCGTCCTCCTGAAGTGCGAATTCTTCAATCCACTTTCCAGCGTGAAGGACCGGATCGGCATGGCAATGGTCGAGGCGGCTGAAAAGGAAGGGAAGATCACCAAGGAAACCGTGATCGTGGAGCCCACGAGCGGCAACACCGGCATCGCACTCGCGTTCGTCTGCGCGGCCAAGGGTTACAAGCTGATCCTGACCATGCCCGAGACGATGTCCGTTGAACGTCGTACGCTTCTTGCACTCCTGGGAGCCGAGCTGGTGTTGACTCCGGGGCCCAAGGGAATGAAGGGTGCCATCGAGAAGGCCAACGAGATCCTGGAGAGCACTCCCAATTCCTTCATGCCCCAGCAGTTTGAGAATCCGGCCAATCCGGAGATCCACCGCAATACCACCGCCGAGGAGATCTGGAATGACACCGACGGTGAAGTGGACATCCTGGTTGCCGGAGTCGGCACCGGAGGAACCATCACCGGATGTGTGGAGGTGTTGAAGAAGAGGAAGCCCTCCTTCCAGGCCATTGCCATGGAGCCGGCTGATTCTCCCGTGATTTCCCAGACGCTGGCAGGTGAGGAACTCACCCCCGGACCCCACAAGATCCAGGGAACAGGCGCAGGATTCATTCCCGGCAACCTTCACCTGAAGGATTCCGAAGGGAACGACCAGATCGTGGAGTGCGTGAAGGTTTCCAACGACGATGCCTTCGCCATGGCCCGGAGAATCGCGGCTGAAGAAGGCATCCTGGTGGGGATCTCCACCGGCGCCAATGTCTGCGCGGCACTGGAGGTGGCACGTCGCCCCGAGAACAAGGGCAAGACCATCGTCACCATCGCCTGTTCGACCGGAGAGCGCTACCTCAGCACGCCGCTCGCGGCCGAAGCGCGCGAGAAGGTCGGGGCCTGATCGGACTCCCAGAACCTTTGACGGGCGGTGTCCTTGTGCGGGGCGCCGCCTTTTCTTTGATGGTGTGAAAGGTTGAAACTTCTTTAGTCGTTGCTGTTTTGGCCGTTACGTTTACCAAGGTTCACCGACTCCCGACGTGGTCTCACTGCGAAACATCCATTTCGGCTATCCCGGCACCACCTTCACGATCCGGGTGGACGCGCTGGGCGTGGACCAGGGTGGCTGGCTTGCGGTGGTGGGCCCCAGTGGCAGCGGAAAGACCACGCTGCTGAAGATCATGGCGGGCCTGCTGAGACCCCAAGGCACGGTCGAGGTTGCCGGGGTGGCGGTCATGAACCTCAATGACAAGGCGTTGAGGACCTTTCGCCTGAGACAGATCGGGCAGGTCTTCCAGAACTTCGAGTTGATTCCCTATCTCACCGTCCGGGAGAACATCCAGCTGCCGGTCAAGCTCATCGAGGGAGAAGGACCTGAGGAGCATCTAGAGGAAAGGCTGGAATCCCTGGTGGCTCCCGCCGGACTGGAACCCTATCTGCAACGGTTGCCCGCCAACCTGTCCAGAGGTGAACAACAGCGCGTTGCGATCTGTCGTGCGCTGCTGCTTTCACCCAAGGTGATCCTCGCGGATGAGCCGACGGCCAGCCTGGATCCGGCTTCGAAGGAAGGGGTGATGGATCTATTGCTCAACCTTTGCCGAAAGGAGAAGGCGACCGTCATCACCGTCACACACGACATGGAGGTGGCGGACCTGCATGACCGGATCGTGGATGTCTCCGACTTCAGCAAGTTCAGGGAAGGAGGGATTGGCGAATGAGTGGCGCGTCCTGGTTGGTCTGGAGGCATCTCCGTCATGACCGGAAGAAGGCGGTGCTCCTGGCACTTGTGGGTGGGCTTGCCATCCTGATGCCTCTTTCCGTTTTGGTGATCAGTGATGCCGCCGGGAGGGAATTGACCCGTCGGGCACGCATGTCACCCTTTCTTCTTGGACTGCGCGGCAGTCCCCTTGAGTTGACGCTGGCCTCGCTCTATTTCCAAGGCAAGTCGCCTGAGGCCTTTCCCCAGGTGCAGGTCATGTCCGCGCGGGAGATGGATCTGGCCGATGTGATTCCTCTGCACCTGGAGCATCGAATCCAGGACGTTCCTTTGGTCGGCACGGAGAGCGACTATTTCAGCTTCCGGAACCTTCGGGCCTCTTCAGGCCGCATGTTGCTGCAATCCGGCGAATGTGTCCTCGGAGCCAATGCCGCTGGAAGACTTTCGGCATCGGTCGGCGACAAGGTGTTGACCCGCGCCGCGAATCCCTTCGACCTGGCGGGGGACTACCCTCTCAGGATGGAGGTGGTCGGGATCCTGGCAAGAACAGGCACACCGGATGATGACGTCGTCTTCACCTCCATCCGAACCTCATGGATAGCCTCGGGTCTCGGACATGGGCACTCCACCGGCGAGGACGGCAAGGGATCGGAGATGAAGTCCGAAGGGACCAACGTGGTTTACGATGCCTCGGTCACCGAGTTCCAGGAGATCACCGATGAGAATCGCGCCTCATTCCATTTTCATGGCGATGTTTCCGGTCTCCCTGTCAGTGCGGCCCTCCTGATACCCAAGGATGACAAGTCCGCCACGTTGCTGGAGGGGCGATTCCTTGAGAAGGACCAGGTGCAGCTGGTGCGACCGAGCGAGGTGGTGGACAGTCTGCTGGAGACGGTGGTTCGGGCACGGCGGATCATGATGATCGTGCTGGTCCTGATGTCGGTCGTGATGCTGGGAGTGTGTTCACTGGTGGTGGCCCTCTCGATCCAGTTGAGGAGGGAGGAGTTCCTTTCGCTGGAGCGCATTGGTGCCTCGCAGGCGACGCTTCGCAACCTGATCCTACTGGAGTTGATGGTCATCCTGGGGGCGGCTCTGGCCTTTGCCCTCGTGGTCACCGCCTTCCTCGGAATGCTCGGGCGGGTTGCCGTCGGTTGGATGTTGTTCTAGAAGTGCCGCTCATGAACCCAATCCTCCAAAGGATTTTTCCGTGCCTGTTGCTGGCCGTCGTCGGATGTGGCGAAGGTCCGTCGGGTGGCTTCACCGATACGGTGCGCCCGACACCGGTGGTGGTGGCCGTCAATTATCCCCTTGGTTTCTTTGCCTCTGAGATCGCCGGGGACCAGGTGGAGGTACGCATGCCCTTTGACAAGGAGGGTGATCCCGCCTTCTGGAAGCCCTCCACAAGGGATCTGGTGGAAGTGGCCGAGGCCGACCTGATTCTTCTCAATGGTGCCGAGTATGCGAAGTGGGCTCGTGATGCGGTCTTTCCGAAACGCAAGGCTGTCGTGACCGCGGAAGCGTTCAAAGGCCAATGGATCCGTTCGGAGGGAACGGTGGTCCACAGCCATGGTCCGGGCGGTGAACATTCCCATGATGGCTGGGCCGTCACCACCTGGCTGGATCTCGATCTTGCGGAGCGGCAGGCCGGGGCGGTGCTCGAGGGACTGCAATCCTTTGAACATCTCGACACGGTTGCGATGCAGCAGAAGTTTGAAGGTCTTTCCAACAGGCTGAGGGAGCTGGACGCCCAATTGAAGGGGATTGGAGAAGAGCTTCAAGGGAAGACACTCCTGGCGTCGCATCCGGTTTATCCCTACCTCGCCAGGCGTTACGGCCTCGCGGTGCGGAGTTTTCACTGGGAACCCGGAATCGAGATCCGGGAAGTTCAGTGGGCCAGGCTGGAGACAGCCATGAAGGAAACCGGAGCCTCAATCCTGCTCTGGGAGGAGGAACCGATCGGGGCGAACCGCATGAAACTGGATCAACTGGGAATCACACAGGTGGTTTTCGATCCCTGCGACAATGTGCCACCGGACGGTGATTTCATTTCGGTCATGCAGGCCAACGTGGAGCGTCTGGCCCATGCCGTTGGTCGGTTGAAGGGAACTCCTTAAACAGGTTGTCAGAGTACGGGTGGCTTCCAGTCCGGAATGCCCTTTTCCTTCAATTGCTTCTCGTAGCGATCGGCCTGGGGTTGGGTTGGAGTGGGTTCCGCATCCTCATTCACCATCAGGGGCACGGTTTCCTTCCACCACTTGTCATAGGCGTCCTGGAGCCTTTTCACCACATCCGGATGCTGGTCGATGACGTTGGTCTTCTCGTAGGGATCGTTGGAGATGTCATAAAGATCCTTCTTGTTGACCCATCGCCATCTCTGGGTCCTCACGGCGAAGTCCTTGTATTGGCTGAGGTTTGGATCCGAGCCCTTCTCCCATCGGCCCTTGTGGACGAACAGCATGCGGTCCTTCCATCCGGTTTCCGGGTTCTCCAGCAAGGGCAGCAATGACCGGCCCTCGATTTCCTGGATCCCCTTGGGAATCTTGACGCCGGCCAGTTCGGTGAAGGTCTTGTAGAAGTCGATGTGCGCGGTGAGTGTGCGGATGTCAACTCCTTCGCCTAGGACGCCCTTCCACCTCATGAAGCAGGGGACGTGTGTGCCTCCCTCGTAGGGGGAGCCCTTGCCGGTCTTGAATCCCGCCGTGAAGATGTTGACCCGCTTGCCGTTGAGTTTTCCGTTTCTCCCGGCCTGGCCGTTGTCGGTCATGAAGATGACGAGCGTGTTGTCCCATGCCTTCCATTCGTCGAGTTTCCTCATCAGGAGGCCGAAGTTGTCGTCGATGTTCTCGATCATCCCGTAACGTCCTGCGGTGTTTTCGTCGTAGCCCATGTCAAGGAAGCGCTTCTTGTATTTCTCGGGTGCGATCATGGGACCATGGGGCGCGTTGGGTGCGATGTAGGTGAAGAAGGGGGTGCCGGCGTCGAGCTGCTTCCTGGTCCAGCCAAGGGCCGCCTGGAAGAAGACATCGGTGCAGAAGCCCTTGGTCTGGACGATGGTGTCGTTGTGCAGGAGGACGTTGTCGAAATAGCGTCCCTTTGTTTCGCGATTCGGGGGGAAGTCGGCACAGCTGCCGGGGTAGGATTGTCCGATGCCCCCGGCTCCATGGATGAAGGTCTCGGTGAAGCCACGGTTGTAGGGCTGGTAGGCATCCTCGTCACCAAGGTGCCACTTGCCAAAGATGCCGGTCTGGTATCCGGATTGGGCCAGAAGCTTGGGAAAAGTCGTGGTGCTGAGCGCCATCCGCTCCCGTTCCTTAATGGTGTGGGTGACCCCATTGCGGAACTCATGGCGTCCGCTGAAGATGGCGGAACGGGTGGGGGCGCAGGTGGGGCTGACATGGAAGTCCGTCAGGCGGGTGGAAAGACCGTGGAACTTGTCGAGGTTGGGGGTCCTGAGCACCTCATTGCCCATGCAAGACAGATCTCCCATGCCCTGGTCATCGGTGTTGACTAGGATGATGTTGGGTCGCTTTCCGACCAGGCTGGCGGCCTGAAGGTGGATTGCGTGTCCGAACAGGGACGTCAGGACAAGGAGGGAGAGGACGAGGCGGAAGCTGCGTTTCATGGTGATTCGACTGGCAATGGGTTCAGGAGGTTTATGCATGAACCCGGCGGATGTCACAAACCGAAAGCCCTTTGGGGGCCATTCCTCATTTGCACCCCCATCCTCATTCAGGTAGGAACAGGGCGTGAAGTTCATTGGCAACATCATTGAAAAGCTGCAGAGGCACCCCAAGCGGGTGGTTTTTCCCGAGGGGGAGGAACCGCGCATCCTGCAGGCGGCGAGGCAATACGCCTCGTTGAGGCTGGGTGCACCGATCCTTTTGGGCAAACGCACCCGCATCAAGGGCCTGGCCCAGGAGATCAATGTTCCCCTGGATGGCATCCGCATCATTGATCCTGAGGATTCCGATGAGCTTGAACGCTTTGCGAAGGTTTTTGAAAGGCTCCGTCGGGACAAGGGTGTGGGGCCGAAGGAGGCCATGGAAACCATGGTGAAGCCGAACTACTTCGGCGCCATGATGGTGGCCATGCACCAGGTCGACGGGATGATCTCTGGAACGAGTGAGGTCTCAGGAAGTGTGCTGCGTCCGCTGTTCCAGATCATCAAGGTGGCCCCCAGCGCGGTGACCGCGTCGAGCTGCATGATCATGGAGGTTGAGAACACCCGCTTCGGTGAAGAGGGGGTGCTCTTCATGGGGGACTGTGGTGTCATTCCCGAGCCGACCGTCGAGCAGCTCGCGGACATCGCGGTGAACATGGCCAAGCTCTTCAGGCACCTCACCTCCAGTCACCCGAGGGTGGCCATGCTCTCCTTCTCCACCAAGGGGAGTGCCACGCATGCCTCCATCGGCAAGATGCAGGCAGCCACCGGTCTGGCGCGGCAACGTGCGGCGCAGGAGGGCATTGAGGCGGACTTCGATGGTGAACTCCAGGTGGACGCGGCGCTGATTGAAAGCATCGCCACCCGGAAGCTTCCGGACAGTCGTGTGGCGGGCAAGGCGAACTGCCTGGTCTTTCCCGACCTGAACGCGGGAAACATCGCCAGCAAGCTGCTTCAGTATGTGACGCGGGCCAATGCCTACGGGCAGATGCTGCTGGGCCTGGATCGCCCTGCCGCGGATGTCTCACGGGGTTCCAACTCGCATGATATTCTCGGCGTGGCCGCCATCGTCGGCCTGCAGTCCATCAGCTACCAGGAATTGTATCCCGGTTCAGGGGTGGTCCTGGAGGCTGAGGTTTAGGCCGTCCTTCCCGTCCATAGGTTGTAAACAGGTCATGAACGAAATTACGCCAAGGCTCTTTATCGCAGCCACCCGCCAGAATGACGGAAAGACCACGTCGTCGCTGGGGCTCATGGCTGCGCTCCAGAGGCACTACAAGCGGGTCGGCTACATCAAGCCGGTGGGGCAGCGCTTTGTGCAGGTGGCCGAGAACAAGATCGATGAGGACACGGTCCTGATGGACGAGGTCTACCGGCTCAACTGTCCGCTGCCGGACATGAGTCCCATCGCCGTGGAGCCCGACTTTACTCGTCGCTACCTGGACGGCCGCAATTACGACAGGCTGGTGAAGCGGATCCAGGCGGCCTTTGATCGTGTTGCCTGGGAAAAGGACTTCGTGCTCTGTGAGGGTTCAGGCCACGCCGGGGTGGGAAGTGTCTTCGATCTTTCCAATGCCCGCGTTGCCAAGATCATCGGAGCCAAGGCTGTGATTGTCAGTATGGGTGGCATCGGCAGGCCCATTGATGAGGTGGCCCTAAACCAGGCGCTTTTCGAGAAGGAAGGCGTCGAGATCATCGGAGTGATCATCAACAAGGTGCTGCCCGAAAAGATCGATTACATCCGCGAGTTCACCGAGAAGGGGCTGAAGCGGAGGGGGCTCAGCCTGCTGGGGGTGCTTCCCCACGAGTCCATCCTGACCCGCCCCTCCATGCGCAGCATCCTCGACGAGCTCACGTGCGAGGTGGTGAACCGCAATGACCAGCTGGACAACCTGGTTGGCGATGTGGTCCTGGGCGCGATGAGCGTCGGCAATGCGATGAGCTATTTCCGGAGTGGCGTCCTGATGATCACGCCGGGCGACAGGGAGGACATCATCACGGCGGCGGCGGCCTCCCTGCGTGGAGGTTGTGGCAACCTTTGCGGCATGATCCTGACGCGCTGCGAGGCACCGGAGAATCACCTGCGCACCGTGGTCGACAGCCTGCCGTATCCGGTGCTTTGCTCACCGAGCGACAGCTACAAGGTGGCGTCCAAGGTCCACGACCTGATCGTGAAGACCCGGCCCGCCGACAAGCAGAAGATCAGCGTGATCCGCGACATGATTTCCAGGCACGTCGATCTCGACGCGATCCTGAAGGCCCTTTGAACCGTTCATGAAGGTAATAGACAAACTCAATCCACAGCTGGCGGACCTGCCGGTGTATCAACCTGGACGCCCCATCGAGGAGGTGGCGCGGGAACTGGGTCTCGATGTTTCCGGGATCATCAAGGTCGCCTCGAACGAGAATCCCATTGGCCCCTCACCGGCGGCCATCGAGGCGATGCAGAAGGCCGCCCGTGGCATGCACCTTTATCCTGACGGCAACTGCTTTCATCTCAAGCGGAGGCTGGCCGAGAAGCTGGGAATGGAACCTTCCAATCTCATCATGGGCAACGGTTCCAACGAGATCATCGAGTTTGTCGGGCACGCCTTTCTCAGGCCGGGAACGAACATCGTCGTTTCGGAATACTGCTTCGCCATCTATCCCATTGTCGCCCGCATGCTGGGTGCCAGGGTCAAGGTGGCGCAGGCGAAGGAGTATGGACATGACCTGGAGGCGATGCTGGAGCTGGTGGATGAAGAGACACAAATCCTCTTCGTCGCCAACCCGAACAACCCCACGGGTACGCTTGCCCCCAGGGATGAAATCCTGGCTCTGGTCGACCGGATACCTGAGCATGTACTCCTCGTGATGGATGAGGCCTACTACGAATTCCTTGAGGATGCGGCGGACCTCCTTCCACGCATCCGCGAGGCCCATCCGAACCTTCTGATCATGCGGACCTTCTCGAAGATCTACGGACTCGCCGGGCTTCGGGTCGGATATGGGATCGGGAACAGGCAGCTGGTGGCGGCCCTTGAGAAGATTCGCCAGCCCTTCAACATCAATGCGATGGCCCAGGCAGGTGCCCTGGCGGCGCTGGATGACGACGCGCACCTTGATGCGACCCGGGCCACCAACAGGGAAGGGCTGGCCTTCCTGGAGGAAACCTTCCGCGGGATGGGACTGGAGTTGGTGCCCTCCTTCGCGAACTTCTCACTGGTCAGGACGGGCAATGGTGCGGCGGTCTGCCAGGCGCTTCAGAAGGCCGGTGTCATCACGCGGCCGATGGGCGGTTATGGCCTGCCTGACTGGATCCGCGTTTCCGTGGGGACCATGGATGAGAACAGAAAGTGCATCGAAGCATTGAAGCCTGCCCTTGAAAAGGGGTAGTTGTCTGGGGACCTGATCAACCCAACCCTGAGTCAACGGTGAAACATTCAGACCTGCGCGGCATTCTCCGCTACATTCCCAAGTTCCGGCGCAAGATCTTCGTGGTCAGCGTGGACGGTGGGATGGTGGAGGACGACAACTTCGGCAACCTCCTGATGGACGTGGCGGTGCTGCGCTCACTGAACATCCGGGTCGTCCTGGTTCATGGTGCGGCGGCGCAGATCGAGAAGCTGGCCACGGAACGGGGAATCACCCCAAGCAACCTGGACGGTGCGGGAATCACCAGTGAGGAGACGCTGGATGTGGCGGTGGCCGCATCCAATCAGGTCACCCACGAACTGCTGGAACAGCTCGCAACCCATGATCTCTATGCCGCCCACACGAATGCGGTGATCGCTCATCCTGCCGGTATCCTCAAGGGCGTCGATCAGGAGTTCACCGGCAAGG